>JAFQNU010000030.1 GCA_017420825.1 Clostridia bacterium | reverse complement strand
ATTAAAAGTCATGCTCGGTGTACCGGATGAAGACTTTGAGGTTTTCTCCGCTATACTCTCTGAGCTTATTTCAGATGGCATGATTTTTTTAACAAAAAAAGGACGATATGAGTCTTGTAAAAAAGCAGGTTTTATAAGCGGCAAGCTTTCATGTAACAGCTACGGAAAATATGCCTTCCTTATTCCCGATAATGAAAATGAAGAACAGATTTATATAGGAAGTGAATATTTATCTGACGCATATAACAAAGACAGGGTGCTTGTATCTATTGACGTAAAAAACACAAAAACATTAAGGCGTGAAGGACATGTTGTGAGAGTATTGGAAAGAGGTAATGATCACACAAGCGGAATTGTTCAACACATAAGAAAGGGAAAGCTTTTCATTTCCCCCGATTCGAGAAAGCTCTATGCAGAAATCATTGCTCCTGCTACTGATGATATATCGGTCGGAGACAGAGTCCTTGCTGAATTTACTGATTATCCGTATGCCGGCAGAATAAATGCAATTGTAGTCAAAAACCTTGGCAGTGGTGACGAATTAAAAAGTAATATCGAAGCCATCATTTCGGAAAACAACATAAAACAGGAATTTGACGAGGAAACACTTATCTGTGCAAAAACAGCACCAAAAAGGGTGTCTCAGAAGGAAATCTCCTCAAGGCTTGATTTGCGTGATGAAATCATTTTTACAATAGACGGAGATGATGCAAGAGATTTTGACGATGCGGTGTCTCTTACAATGACCGGTGACGGCTCTTTTATGCTTGGTGTTCATATTGCCGATGTGACAGCATATGTAAAACAAGGCTCACCATTAGATAATGAGGCATTTTTAAGAGGTACAAGTGTGTACCTTGCTGACAGAGTTATTCCCATGCTCCCTACCGAGCTTTCCAACGGAATTTGCAGTCTTAACCCCAATGTTAACAGACTTACCCTGTCAGTATTTATAAAAATAGATAAAGACGGAAACGCACAGCTTGAAAAGCTTGCAAAATCTGTTATCCGCTCCTGCGAACGTCTCACATACAATGATGTTGCCGACATTTTAGAAAATCATGATAAAAAGCTATCAAAAAAATATGAATATATCCTCCCCACACTTGAAAATATGAAGGAGCTTGCCTCTATTCTCAACAAAAAAAGAATGGACAGAGGAAGTATTAATTTTGATTTCCCCGAAGCACATATCATTGTCAATGATATAGGCGAGCCTATTGATATTGTCAAAGCGAAAAGACGTATTTCTCACAAAATGATAGAGGAATTTATGCTTATTGCAAACGAAACAATCGCAGAGCTTGCATTTTGGTCCGAGCTTCCGTTTGTTTACCGTGTGCATGAACCGCCATCTGTTGAGAAAACAGAAGATTTTAACAGGTTTATTTTTAATTTCGGTTACAGGTTAAAAGGTAAATTTGATAACGACAACCCTATACACCCAAAAGCATTTTCTCAGCTTTTAGATAAGATTTCGGGAACAGATGAGGAGTTCATGATATCAACCTATATGTTACGTTCACTTATGAAAGCACAGTATAAAGAGGAAAATCTTGGTCATTTCGGATTGAGTGCAAAATATTACTGCCACTTCACATCCCCAATCCGACGCTACCCCGATTTATTTATACACAGAGTTTTAAAGACATATCTTGACGGAGAAGATATTACCAAATTCCTTCCGTTGTGTTCTGAGACAAGTGAACATTCATCAAAAACTGAAAGAAATGCGGAACTTTGCGAACGTGATACAGACGATTTAATGAAAACGGCATTTATGCAGGATAAGATTGGCGAATGCTTTGAGGGTTGTATAAGCTCTGTTACAAGCTTTGGATTTTTTGTTGAGCTTGAAAATACAGTTGAGGGTCTTATAAGGCTTGAAACAATGAGAGACGATTACTATGAATTTGATGACGCTACACGCACTCTGACAGGAAAAAGGACTCAAAAGCAATATAAAATTGGTGACAGGCTTGAAGTTGTATTAACCCGCTGTGACCTGCTCACACATCAGATTGATTTTATAAGAAAAGAAGATGAGGGACTACAAATTCAAACAACCATAAAATCTCCTCAAAGCAAAAATAAACATAAGAAAAGGAAGAAAAACACATGGAAAAAATCGAGATAATTATTCCTACAATATTCGGACTTGAATCCTTTGTCTCGCAAGAGGTGAGAGCATTAGGATATGAGACAACACAAGTCGAGGACGGGCGAGTAACCTTTTTAGGTGACTGGGAAGCTGTGTGCAAGGCAAATCTTTGGATAAGAACAGGTGAACGTGTATTGATTAAAGTTGCGGAATTTAATGCCGTAACCTTTGACGAGCTTTTTGAAGGCACAAAAGCAGCTTCCTGGTCAGATTGGTTAGATAAAGACTGTGCCTTTCCTGTTACAGGCTACACATTAAAATCAAAGCTTGCAAGTGTTCGTGATTGCCAGGCAATTATAAAAAAGGCTGTTGTGGACTCGCTTTCAAATAAGTATTCTATAACACATTTTGAAGAAACAGGCGCAGTTTACCAAATACGTTTTTCCATTTTAAAGGATAAGGTTACAATAATGATAGACACAACAGGCGACCACCTTCACAAACGTGGCTACCGTGCTGTATCAAATGCCGCACCGCTAAAAGAAACAATTGCCGCCGCTATGGTTATGCTAAGTCACTGGAAGTATGAATATCCGTTAGCAGACCCCCTTTGCGGTTCAGGCACTATTCCGATTGAAGCGGCAATGATAAAGCGAAATATTGCACCCGGTTTAACACGTCATTTTGCCTGCGAAAGCTTTAATCAGATTTCCGAAAAGCTGTTTAGCGATTGCAGAGAAGATGCAAGGTCCGTGCAAAAAGATGTTCCGCTCGAAATATTTGCATCGGATATTGATAAAAAGACAATTGAAATTGCAAAGAAAAATGCACAGCTTGCAGGAGTAGGTGATGCAGTTGTTCCAAAAGTTTCAGACGTTTGTGATTTTGCATGTGATTTACAATATGGGACAGTTATATGTAACCCTCCCTACGGTGAACGTCTTGGTGATGAAAAAATGTGCCGTAAGCTTTACGAAAAAATGGGTAACACCTTCAAAAATCTTGATAAGTGGTCATATTATGTTCTTACATCTAATGAAGATTTTGAAAAACATTTCGGGAAACAGGCAAATAAGAAGAGAAAAATATACAATGGTATGTTAAAATGCAACATATATCAATATTGGGGAGAAAGACCTCCACGAATATTCAGGGAGTCAAATCATGAACTGTAAAAAACATATGCGAGGAATACTATGCACACTTATAGGTGGAATAAGCTGGGGTTTTTCGGGTGCCTGCGGTCAGCTTCTTGTGCAACATTCTCAAGTCAGCTCGCTTTGGGTAACAATGATGAGAATGCTATGCTCAGGAATTATTCTCACCCTGTTTAATATAATATCTAAAAGAAAAACTGCTTTTCAGATTTTAAAATACAGAAAAAATATCGTAGGCTTAGCATTGTTTGGCATATTGGGTATTTTGGCAAGTCAGTTTACCTATCTGCAGGCAATTTCCTACTCCAATGCAGGAACTGCGACGGTATTACAGTACATGGGACCGATTTTTATAATTATTTATGTGTGTATAACTACCATGCGACTGCCCGACCGATTTGAAATCATTTCCTTTTTGCTTGCATTTACCGGTGTTGTCGTACTTGCAACCCATGGTGATTTTACATCGCTGACACTGTCAAAGGAATGTCTGTTCTGGGGGCTTTTATCTGCTGTAAGTCTTATGCTTTACACACTTTTGCCACAACGGCTAATGAGTGAATACGGTGCTTTGCTTACAGTTGGCTATTCTATGCTGATTGGCGGATTATTTCTTTTAATAATACTCCGTCCACAATTTACGCAAATCTCTTATGATGCGTTTTGGGCATTATCAGGCATGATTTTTGTAGGGACTGTATTTGCATACACATTATATCTTCAGGGTGTAAGTGATATAGGCGGTGTTAAAGCGTCTATGATTGCCTGTGTTGAGCCTGTTTCAGCCGCAATAATTTCTTGTGTATGGCTTGGTACTGAATTCCAGATAATTGACATTGTCGGCTTTATACTCATTCTTTCAACTGTGTTCATTCTTGCAAAATCAAAAAAATAATGATAGGAATTTTATTATGAAATCAAAAAAAATTGCAACATGTGCTGTTTTATCAGCACTTGCCATTATATTTGGCTACATAGAAGCTCTGTTCCCTCTGCCACTGCCCATTCCCGGCATAAAGCTTGGCTTGGGAAATATTGTTGTTATTGTTTGCCTTTACATATTCGGAGCTAAAATTTCATTCGGTATAATGCTTATAAAAATATTTACATCCGTTTTGCTCTTTTCACCCCCATCCACTCTTATTTATTCACTCTGCGGAGGTGCTTTGAGCTTTGTTATCATGCTTGCTATGAAAAAAATGAGCTTCAATACTATTACAGTAAGCATTGGCAGCGGTATATTTCATAATATAGGTCAGCTTGTGGCGGCGGCTGTGGTTTTAAACGGATTAAATCTTATATATTATCTCCCATTGCTTATAATATCAGGAGCTATGTGTGGATTTATTACAGGCCTTGCAGCACATTTAATAACCAAAAGAATAGTTTAATCATTCACAATAAGCTACTCCAATTCAACTTGTTTAAGAGTAGCTTTTTTAAATTTCTAATATAGTTCTTGTTTAAAAATCATGACAACTGCTGAAATCAATTTTATATTTTTCAAACACGCAAGTTATTTCATCAACCATCTCAAAATCCGAATAATCATCATT
>JAFQNU010000214.1 GCA_017420825.1 Clostridia bacterium | reverse complement strand
AGCTTCCTTTCTATAATCTCTTTCTGCTATATCTTGATATATTTAACACAATTCCCATTTCTGCCATAAGTACAATAAGTGCTGTTCCTCCGTAGCTGAAAAACGGTAATGTAATACCGGTATTCGGTATTATACATGCTACAACACAGATGTTAAACAAGGTCTGAATTGCTATATGTGACATTATTCCGAAAACTGTAAGGCTTGAAAAGGTGTCAGGCGCATTAATTGCAATCATTATACCTCTTAAAATCAGTGCAGCAAACAAGGCTATAACAAGTATCGCACCAAGGAGTCCAAGCTCCTCACAAATTACCGCAAATATAAAATCGTTATATGGTTCGGGCAAAAAAGACGTTTTTTGAATACTCTGTCCCAATCCCTGACCGAATAATCCACCTGATGATATTGCATAAAGTCCCTGAACGGATTGATATCCTGTTCCACGTATATCAAGAAATGGATTTAAGGACACCAAAATACGTTTACTTCTGACAGGGTCATTCATCAATATATATGTAACAGTAGGTATAACAGGGACTGCACAAGCAAGAAAATATCTCAGCTTAACTCCTCCTGCAAACATAACGACTGCCGCAATTCCGCATATAACTACAGCTCCGCTTACATGAGGCTCTGCAAACATCAGTACACCTGCAACTCCAATCCATACTGCCATTCTTAATATTCCGCTTATTTTATTGGGATTATATGTTTTCTGTTGAATGATTTTTGCTATAAACATCGCCATAACAGGCTTCATAAACTCAGATGGCTGTAATTCAAATCCCGGCAAGGGCAACCATCTTCTCGCACCATTATGAACCACTCCCACGCCCGGAATAAGTACAACCACAAGCAATCCAAGACATACAAGCATAAATACTCCGACATACGGTTCGTATTTTCTGTAATCAATCCTTGATATAATCATCATTCCTGCAAACCCTATAACGGCAAACAACAATTGTTTTTTTACAAAATGAAATGAGTCTCCTGCAATTCTTAAACCTCTGGGGGATGATGCACTGAACACCATAACCAGACCTGCACATACAATTATTATAACAAGTGTAAAAAATGTAAAATCAAACTCATGCATTTTAGGACGACTTGCAAGAGACGGCTTTTTTTCAGACACCTTCCCCCTATTTTCACGTCCTGTGGAATACCCTTTTGTTTTATATTTTGTCATGGTATTTTCCTCGTTTCTTATATTCTTACATAATTCCAAGCAATGATACAAATGCTATCACACACAATACAGCAGTTACTGCAGTAAATACTGCAACAATTTTCTTTTCCCTCCAGCCACATTTTTCAAAATGGTGATGTATTGGTGTCATTTTAAAAACTCTTTTTCCTGTCTTTTTAAAATATGTAACCTGGATAATAACCGACAATGTTTCAAACAAATACACAAATCCTGCTATTACCAGTATCAGCGGCATCCTCAAGCCTACTGCTATCACCGATATAGCACCACCAAGGAACAATGAGCCTGTGTCTCCCATAAATACTTTTGCAGGATAATGATTGAAAAAGAGAAATCCTATACAACCACCGAGAACAGCCGCTGAAAAATATCCTGCCGCACTCTCGGCAAAAATAATTCCTGCAACTGCGAAGAACAAGCTTACAGCAATTGTTATTGAGGTTGCAAGTCCGTCAAGACCATCGGTCAGATTTACTGCATTAACGGTACCTGTTACAACAAACAAGATAAATACAACATACAGCCACCATGGCATTGATAACGTTTTACTTGTAAAGGGAATTATAATTTCCGAACTCAAATCTCCGCTGTATTTTAAAATAAGTACATATACTATTGCCAATACCGCCTGTAAAATAAATTTTTGAGAGGCAGTAAGTCCTAAATTTCTATGCTTTACTACCTTTACATAATCATCTACAAATCCAATTACACCAAAACCAAGTGCAACAACAAGCATTGACAGATATTTTATGTCAAAATCAACTAAAAGTGCTATAACACTGCTTATGAGAACTCCGGTTATAAACATTATACCGCCCATAGTTGGGGTTCCTGCCTTGCTCTTGTGCCATGCCGGACCGTCCTCTAAAATCTGCTGTCCGAATTTCAGTATCCGAAGTCTTGGAATTAAAATAAATCCCATAAGCACCGTTACCGCAAGCGAAACAAAAAACGGTATCAGATATGTATTATTAAAATTTCCCGTAAATAGTCTTATAGCCTCATTCATCTTATTCTTTTCCTTTCAATACATCAACAATTTTCTCAAAATGCATTCCTCTTGACGCTTTAACAAGTACACTATCACCGGATTGTATGATGTTTAAAACATCTTCACAAGCCTCATCGGTATCTGCAAAATATATTACATCTTCCATTCCTGCCTCTTTTGCACCCTCTGCAATATGCTTTGAATTATCTCCGACAGCAACTAATACATCTACGCCGTTATCATATACCCACTGTCCGATTTTAAAGTGTGCTTCTTTTGCAAAGTCTCCCATTTCGAGTATATCTCCAAGTATTGCAACACGTCTTGTATTCTGTGTTGCAAGTACCTTTAGTGCCGCATTCACTGAATCAGGCGAGGAGTTATAGCAATCATTTATTATTGTCAGCTCATTGGTCTTCTCTATTGCCATTCTCATTTTGGTAAGAGAAAAATCCTCAATTCCCGCAACTATTCTCTGGGGTGCAATGTTATAGTGCACACCGCAGGCAATCGCCGCAAGAGCATTATACACATTATGCACTCCGGGAGTTTTTACATGTATTTCATATTCTCTGCCGTATATTTTTGCTTTAAATCTCGTTCCTTCTATTCCGAGGTTTTCTATATCACTTGCTCTGTAATCACATTCCTTGTTTTCAATTCCATAGGTTATTACAGAAAACTTTTTAAATTCCTTTGCTTTTATAAGAAACTTATCGTCACCATTTACTATTAAAACACTGTTTTTATCAAAATAATTGCAAATCTCTGTTTTTGCTTTGTATATACCCTCCTGAGAACCAAGATTTTCAATATGTGACATACCTATATTGGT
>JAFQNU010000029.1 GCA_017420825.1 Clostridia bacterium | reverse complement strand
CTTAATACTTCTACATATAATCTAAGAATAAAGTCTTACAGAAGAATTGAGAATACTAAGCCTGCATGGAATAAAGCCGGAATTAATGAAACAATAAATAACAGATTTTAATGAAAGGAAATGAAGAACATGAGAAAGTTTAATATAAAAGTAAACGGAAGTGTATATGAAGTAGAAGTTGAAGAAGTGGGAGGAGCTACATATTCAGCTCCTGTTCAGGCAGCAGCTCCTGTTGCAGCACCCGCACCTGCTCCTACGCCAACTCCGGCACCTGCAGCAGCTCCGGCAGGTTCTGCAAATGTAGTTGCTCCAATGCCGGGAACTGTAGTTTCAATTAAGGTTAAAGCCGGAGATAAGGTTTCAAAGGATACTGTTGTAGCGGTATTGGAAGCAATGAAAATGGAAAACGAAATTTTTGCAGGTATTGACGGAACTGTTGCAAACGTTGTTGCTGCAGCAGGTCAGAGTGTTAATACAGGTGATGTTTTAGTTTCAATAAACTAAGAATTTTGGAAAGTGGTGACTAAACATGGTGGAAATTCTTGCAAATTTCTTGCAGACAACTGGCTTTGCTGCATTATTCCAGAATGGCGGAGTTGAGGCTGTCAAGATAATTATAATGTTGGCAATAGCTTGTTTGCTGTTATATCTTGCAATTGTTAAAAAGTTTGAGCCGTTATTGCTTTTGCCTATCGCATTCGGTATGCTTTTATCAAATCTGCCAATGATAAGTGGTTCGTCGGCAATTATGATGCATACAGAGTGGTTTACAGACCCTCAGTATATGATTGGTGGTAAGGATATAGATGTAGGAATGATTTGTCGAAAAGGCGGATTATTGGACTTATTATACCTTGGGGTTAAGCTTGGAATTTATCCTCCCCTTATATTCCTTGGAATTGGTTGTATGACAGATTTTGGACCTTTGATTGCTAATCCTAAGAGTATTTTATTAGGTGCGGCGGCGCAGTTCGGTGTGTTCTTTACATTTGTCGGTGCGTTGGTGCTTGCAGCCTTAATTCCTGGTGTTGAATTTGGTATAAAAGAAGCAGGTTCAATAGGAATTATAGGTGGAGCTGATGGTCCTACAGCAATTTATGTTACCAAAACACTTGCACCTGCATTGTTGCCTGCAATTGCTGTTGCGGCATACTCATATATGGCATTAATTCCTGTTATTCAGCCGCCTATTATGAAGCTTATGACAACAAAGAAAATGAGAATGACTGTTATGGAGCAGTTAAGACCTGTTTCAAGAACAGAAAAAATACTTTTCCCGATTGTTGTTACAATAATAGTTGCATTGATTATTCCTGATGCTGTTTCATTGGTGGGCTGTCTGATGCTGGGAAATCTTATGAAGGAATCGGGTGTATGCGACAGACTCGTAAAAACTGCACAGAATGAACTTATGAATATAATAACAATATTCCTTGGTGTTACAGTTGGTGCTACTGCAACAGCTCAAAGCTTTTTGAGTCTTAATACACTTTCAATAATTGCTCTCGGTTTGATTGCATTTGCTTTCTCAACTGCAGGCGGATTGTTGCTTGGTGATTTAATGTACATACTCACAAAAGGAAAGGTTAATCCGTTAATTGGTTCAGCAGGAGTATCTGCAGTACCTATGGCAGCCCGTGTATCACAGATGGTTGGACAAAAGGAAAATCCTTCAAACTTCCTTCTCATGCACGCAATGGGACCGAATGTTGCCGGAGTTATAGGTTCAGCAGTTGCCGCCGGTGTATTTCTTTCAATGTTTAGCGGAATTTAATAGAAAGATAGGAGTGTATTTAAATGGCAAATAATAAGCCGGTAAAAATTACCGAAACAATATTAAGAGATGCTCATCAGTCTCTGATTGCAACACGTATGACAACCGATGAAATTCTGCCTGCTGTCGAAATGCTCGACAAGGTTGGATATCATTCATTGGAAGCATGGGGTGGAGCAACATTTGATTCTTGTTTGAGATTTTTGAATGAGGACCCATGGGAGAGACTCAGAAAAATTAAAGATAAGGCTAAGAATACACCTTTGCAGATGTTGTTCAGAGGTCAGAATATATTGGGATATCGTCACTATGCAGATGATGTTGTTGAGTATTTTGTTCAGAAATCAATTGCAAACGGAATTAATATTATAAGAATATTTGACGCATTAAATGATGTAAGAAACTTGCAGACAGCAATTAATGCAACAAAAAAAGAAAAGGGACATGTTCAGGCGGCTATTTCATATACAATCAGCCCTGTTCATGATATACCTTACTTTGTAAAGCTTGCGAAGGAATATGAAAATTGCGGTGCTGACTCAATTTGTATTAAGGATATGGCAGGATTGCTTATTCCTTATGAAGCAGAACAGCTTGTTAAGGAGCTTAAAAAGGCAGTTAAAATTCCTATTCAGTTACACACACACTATACAAGCGGTGTTGCTTCAATGACATATTTGAAGGCTATTGAAGCAGGTGTTGATGTTGTGGATTGTGCGTTGTCACCGTTGTCGCTCGGAACAAGCCAGCCGGCAACAGAGCCATTGGTAAAAACTCTTGAGGGCTCACCTTATGATACAGGCATTAATCTTGATTTGTTGACAGAAATTGCTGATTATTTCAAGCCATTGAGGGAAAAATATCTTTCAAGCGGTCTTATGAGCACAAAGGTTTTGGGTGTTGATATTAATACATTGAAATATCAGGTGCCGGGCGGAATGTTATCAAACCTTGTATCACAGCTCAAACAGCAAAATGCTGAAGATAAGTTTGAAGAAGTGTTAAAGGAAATACCAAGAGTTCGTGAGGATTTGGGATGGTTGCCGTTGGTTACTCCTACAAGTCAGATTGTTGGAACACAGGCAGTTTTGAATGTGCTCATGGGCGAGAGATATAAAATGGTGTCAAAGGAAACTAAGGGCATAGTAAAGGGTGAATACGGAAGAACCCCTGTACCTATTTCTGAAGAGTTTACAAAGAAGATTATTGGTGATGAAAAGCCAATAACCTGTCGTCCTGCTGATTTAATCAAGCCTGAGCTTGATGAGCTTAGAAAAAAGTGTGCTCAATGGACAGAACAAGAAGAAGATGTATTGAGCTATGCATTATTTGACCAGGTTGCAACAAAATACTTTGAATTCAGACAGGCAGGAAAATACAAAATAGATGCAGATTTGGCCGACAGAGAGGCTATGACTCATCCTATATGAGTTGAAATATAAAATCTTATGAAAGGGGAAAAATAAATGGAAAAAAATGTTTTTGATATATTACAAGAACGTGGATTGATAGCTCAAACTACACATGAAGAAGAAATCCGTGAGCTTCTTGGAAAGGAGAAGGTAACATTTTATATCGGCTTTGACCCTACTGCAGACAGCTTACATGTCGGACATTTTTTACAGATGGTTGTTATGAAGCATATGCAGGATGCCGGACACACTCCGATAGCATTGGTCGGTGGCGGGACAGGTCATATAGGTGATCCTTCGGGAAGAACAGATATGCGTTCTATGATGACAACAGAGACCATAAATCATAACTGTGAGAAGTTTAAGGAACAGCTATCGAGAATAATTGATTTTTCTGAAGGAAAAGCAATTATGGTAAATAATGCTGACTGGTTGCTTGATTTAAATTATGTTGAATTTATAAGGGATATTGGTTCATGCTTTTCGGTTAATAAAATGCTTACTGCAGAGTGTTTTAAGCAAAGACTTGAAAAAGGATTGTCATTCCTTGAATTTAACTATATGTTAATGCAAAGCTATGATTTCTTAATGTTAAACAGAAAATATAACTGTAAAATAGAGCTTGGCGGAGATGACCAGTGGTCAAACATTCTTGGCGGTATTGATTTATGCAGAAGAAAAGACCAAAAGCAGGTTTATGGTATGACATTTACATTACTTACCACATCTGAGGGCAAGAAAATGGGTAAGACTGCAAAAGGTGCGTTGTGGCTGGATGCTGAAAAATGTTCACCGTTTGATTTTTATCAGTATTGGGTAAATGTTCAGGATAGCGATGTAATCAAATGCCTGAAGCTTGTAACATTTGTTCCGATGGAAGAGATAAGAGAAATGGAAAAGTGGGAAGGTCAGCAACTT
>JAFQNU010000213.1 GCA_017420825.1 Clostridia bacterium | reverse complement strand
TATGCCTCAATGGTTGTTGGTACATCTGAAACCTTGATTGATATAACAGTATCATAAAAATTAAGCTTTTCTAAAATCTCTACATGGTGCATTGCACTCTCAACAAGAGCATCAGCTGTCGGATGTCCGTACTTTTCCAGAAGCTCCTTTTCAAGTGAGCCTCCGTTTACACCTATTCTGATAGGAATACCTTTGTCCTTTGCCATTTCAACAACCTGACGTGTTTTATCTTCTGACCCGATATTACCCGGATTTATTCTTATTTTATCAACTCCGTTTTTCATACATTCCAAAGCAAGTCTGTAATCAAAATGAATATCAGCAACAAGAGGTATATGTATTTGTTTTTTTATTTTACCTATTGCCTCTGCCGCGTCCATGTCAGGGACAGCACAACGAATAATTTCACAGCCTGCATTCTCTAATTTTAATATTTGTGCTACTGTTGCCTCTACATTTCTTGTATCTGTGTTTGTCATTGACTGTATTGAAACCGGAGTGTTTCCACCAATCAACACACCGCCAACATTTACTTGTTTTTTCATTATATCATTCCTTTTTGTAAAAGATACATATATTATACAACATCATTCACATAAAATCAAGGCAAAACAAAAAAAGACAAGAGAAACTTTCTCCTGTCCTTTTGATTTTATACACCGCTATATGCTGCAAAACCGCCGTCGACCGGCAAAACTACGCCGTTTACAAAGGATGCCGCATCTGAGGATACAAGGAACAGTAATGCTCCTATAAGCTCTTCTGCTTCACCAAATCTTCCCATCGGAGTTTGTGAAAGAATTTTTTCTGAACGAGGTGTAAGTGTTCCATCAGGATTTTTAAGCAACGCTCTGTTTTGCTCTGTTACAAAAAAACCGGGAGCTATTGCATTTACTCTTACACCAACCTTTGAAAAGTGAACTGCAAGCCATTGTGTAAAATTAGAAACAGCCGCCTTTGCACCACTGTAAGCAGGAATTTTTGTTAATGGTGAAAATGCATTCATAGATGATACATTTAAGATAACAGCATCCTTTTTACCAATTAAATCTTTTGCAAATACCTGTGTTGGAAGTAATGTTCCTAAAAAGTTCAGATTAAATACAAATGATACTCCGTCAGCGTCTAAGTCAAAAAATGAAACCAAATCAGACTTATCCTCATCACCAAGTTCGTAATATTCCTTTGTGGTTGTTCCCTTAGGATTATTTCCTCCTGCACCATTTAAAAGAATATCACATGAACCCAGCTCAGAATTAACCTGTTTTTTTGCATCTTCAAGACTTTTTCTGTCAAGTACATTTGCACACACTCCGATAGCAGTTCCGCCATCCTTTTTTATTTCATCAGCCACCTTATCCGCCGCTTCTTTTTTTAAATCCAAGACTGCAACAGATGCTCCGCAATAAGCTAATGCTTTTGCAAATATTCCGCATAGGACTCCGCCGCCGCCTGTTACAACTGCAACCTTTCCATTTAAATCTATTTCAAAAGGTAATTTCATCCTTCTCTTCTCCTTATTTTGATAGTTTTTCTAATGTTTCCCAAATTCCGTTAATGTATACTGCTCCCAAAGCTCTGTCATATAGTCCATAGCCTGGTCTGCCTGTTTCACCCCATATCATTCTGCCGTGATCTGGACGTAAATATCCCTTAAATCCCTTGTCATGATATGCCTTCATAATTTTAACTATATCCAATGAGCCACACTCTGAAAGATGTGCAGACTCCTCAAATGAGCCTTCTTCTGTTATTTTTATATTTCTTACATGTGCAAAATGTATGCGGTCTGCAAAGCTGTATATCATATCAACCACGTCATTATCCCTTGTAACTCCAAGAGAACCGCTACAGAGAGTAAGACCGTTATAAACACTGTCATACAGCTTTAGAAATCTTTCAAGGTTCTGCTTATTTGTAATAATTCTCGGCAATCCAAAAATACTCCAGGGTGGATCATCCGGGTGTATTGCCATTTTAATTTTTACCTCTTCTGCTACCTTAATAACTCTGTCTAAAAAATATTTTAGGTTGTTCCACATATCCTCTTCCGAAATATTACCGTAATCCTCCAAAAGCTTTGCAAGAGATTCCTTTGTATAGCTTGAATCCCAACCCGGTAATGATAAATCACCTTTAACAGGGTCCATGTGTGCAACCTGTTCCTTATAATACACAAGTGCATTGGAGCCATCTTCAAGCTCATGTGCTAAATCAGAGCGTGTCCAATCGAATACAGGCATAAAATTATAGCAAACACAATCAATACCAAACTTTGAAAGGTTTCTGAGAGTTTGACAATAATTTTCTATGTATCTATCCCTGTCTCCTGTTCCCATTTTTATATCCTCGTGAACAGGCACACTTTCTATAACACTTAGCTTTAAACCCTTACTTTCAATTTTTTCTTTTAGTTCTTTAATTTTATCCTCAGGCCAAACCTCACCCACAGGAATATCATATATAGCTGATACAATACCTTTCATACCGGGTATCTGTCTGATTTTATCAAGTGTAACCGGATCGTCATCGCCGTACCAGCGAAATGTCATTTCCATAGAAACTACCTCCATTATATATTGTTATTAGTATTATACCTCAAATTAAGCAATATTTCATTGTCGTATTTGCTAATAACATTGAAAATATTGCGTTTATTATGTCAAAAAAAAGAGCTCTGTAAAATTTACAGAACTCTTTTAGATACTAATTAGTTATTAGCTAATTTTACTAAATGCTCATACTTAGCCTTTGCGTCCTTTGCTGCCTTTTCGAACAACTCTTTTGCTCTTTCAGGATTTGAACGTGCAAGTGAGTTATAACGAACTTCGCCCATTATAAAGTCTTCATAGCTGAGCTTAGGCTCCTTAGAGTCGAGCTGGAATGGATTCTTACCTTCTTCAGCAAGTCTTGGGTCATATCTGAACAAGTGCCAGTAACCTGACTCAACAGCCTTCTTCTCTTCGGTCTGAGCGATGCTCATTCCGCCCTTAATACCATGGTTGATACATGGAGCATATGCAATAATTAATGAAGGACCGTTATAGCTTTCAGCCTCTAACATAGCCTTTAAGCACTGGTTGTAATCAGCACCCTGCGCAATCTGTGCTACATATACATAGCCATAGCTCATTGCAATAGCTGCAAGGTCTTTCTTCTTAACAACCTTACCTGCTGCAGCGAACTGTGCAATAGCTCCTGTTGGTGTAGATTTAGATGACTGACCGCCTGTATTTGAGTAAACTTCGGTATCAAATACCATGATGTTTACATCTTCACCTGATGCCAATACGTGGTCAACGCCGCCGAAACCGATATCGTATGCCCAACCGTCACCACCGAATACCCAAACAGATTTCTTAGCAAGGTATTCCTTATCAGCAATAACATTCTTTGCTTCCTCTGAATTGATGTTCGCAATAGCCTTTAACAATTCTTCAGTTGCAACCTTATTCTGAACACCGCAATTCATAGTTTCTAAGAACTTATCAATTGCAGGCTTAGCTTCAGGAGCATCAACAGCAATCTTTTCAAGAGCAGCAATGTTCTTGTCTCTGATAGCCTTTTGTCCTAAATACATACCGTAACCATATTCAGCATTATCCTCGAACAATGAGTTAGCCCATGCAGGACCTCTTCCGTTCTTGTCAGCAGCATATGGTGTTGATGGTGCAGAACCACCCCAGATTGAAGAACAACCTGTTGCGTTAGCAATATACATTCTGTCACCGAACAACTGTGTTATAAGCTTAGCGTAAGGTGTTTCGCCACAGCCTGCGCAAGCGCCTGAGAACTCTAAATATGGAGTTCTGAACTGTGAACCCTTAACTGTGTTAATACCAAATTTATCTAATACAGATGGCTTTGTAGCAAGATTAATTCCGTAGTTGAAATCTTTCTGAACATCAAGCTGAGTATCAAGTGACTGCATTGACAATGCTTTCTGACCCTTAACCTCAGGACAAACATTTACACATGATCCACAGCCTGTACAGTCAAGAACTGATACAGCTATACCATAGTATAATCCGTCCATCTGCTTCATGTTTGTATATTTAATGCCTTCAGGAGCATTATTCTTTTCTTCCTCTGTCAATACAACAGGTCTGATACAAGCATGCGGACATACATAAGAACACAATCCGCACTGTAAACAAGCATCAGGATTCCAAACAGGAACGTCAATTGCAATACCTCTCTTTTCAAATGCTGATGAACCGAGAGGAACTTCACCTGTTACATAAGGCTCAAATGTTGAAACAGGTAACTTCATACCTCTGAACTGGTTAACAGGAACAAGTACGTTATTAACGTAATCATAAAGCTTTCCTTCACCTTCGTGCTTAACACTCAAGTCTTCTGCTTCTGCATTCTTCCATGATTCAGGAACTTCAACCTTAACAACCTGCTTAGCACCTGCATCAATAGCATCATGATTCATCTTAACAACTGCATCACCCTTCTTTGAGTATGAAGCAGTAGCCGCATCCTTCATATACTGAATAGCATCCTCAGCAGGGATAATGTTTGCAAGCTTAAAGAAAGCTGACTGCAAAACAGTATTAATTCTGTTACCCAAACCGATTTCCTTACCAATCTTTACACCGTCGATTGTATAGAACTGAATGTTATTGTCGGCAATATATTTCTTAACCTGTCCCGGTAACTGAGTTTCAAGTTCAGCTGCATCCCATGAACAATTAAGAAGGAATACACCACCCGGCTTTACATCTGATACCATGTCATACTGTCTGATATATGATGCTTTATGACAAGCAACAAAGTCAGCCTTATTGATAAGGTATGTTGATGTAATCTTAGCGTTACCAAATCTTAGGTGAGATACTGTAAGACCGCCTGATTTCTTTGAGTCATAGTCAAAGTAAGCCTGAACGTTCATATCTGTATGGTCACCGATAATCTTAACTGAGTTCTTATTAGCACCAACAGTACCGTCAGCACCCAATCCCCAGAACTTACAGCTTGTGATATTAGCCGGTGTTGTGTCAGGATTTTCATCTATATCAAGTGAAAGGTTTGTTACGTCATCCACAATACCGATTGTAAAGTGCTTCTTAGCAGTATTTTTGTAAACAGCGATAATCTGAGCAGGAGTTGTATCCTTTGAACCAAGACCATAACGTCCGCCAAAGATTTCGCAATCTGCAAATTTTGAACCCTGTAATGCTGCAACAACATCAAGATACAAAGGCTCACCTACTGAACCTGATTCCTTAGTTCTGTCAAGAACAGAAATCTTCTTAACTGTGTCAGGAATAGCATCGATCAAGTGTTTAGCTGAGAAAGGTCTGTAAAGTCTAACCTTAATCATACCAACCTTCTGTCCCTGTGCTACAAGATAATCAATTGTCTCTTCGATAGTGTCACAAGCTGAACCCATAGCAACAATGATATGCTCAGCATCAGCAGCACCGTAGTAGTTGAACAATTTATAATCTGTTCCTATTTTAGCATTTACTTTATCCATATATTCCTGAGTTAAATCAGGGATAGCATCATAATACTTATTAACAGCTTCTTTAGCCTGGAAGAAGATATCAGGATTCTGAGCTGTACCTCTTTGAGCCGGATGCTCAGGATTTAGAGAGCCTCTTCTGAATGCGTTCAATGCATCCCAATCAAGCATTTCGCCCAATTCAGCATAATCCCAGCAAGCAACCTTCTGATACTCATGTGATGTTCTGAAACCATCGAAGAAATGAAGAAAAGGAACTCTTCCCTTAATTGTTGTCAAATGCGCAACTGCACCTAAATCCATAGCTTCCTGCGGATTTGTTGATGCAAGCATTGCAAAACCTGTCTGACGACAAGCCATAACGTCCTGATGGTCACCGAAAATTGATAATGCGTGTGAAGCCAAAGCTCTTGCAGATACGTTGAATACGCAAGGTAATAACTCACCTGCTATTTTATACATGTTAGGAATCAT
>JAFQNU010000212.1 GCA_017420825.1 Clostridia bacterium | reverse complement strand
ATGATGAGGTTGCTGGTTATATAGGCTTTTTAAAAGTATTGGACGAAGGTCAGATAACAAATGTTGCCGTAAAAGAAAAACACAGACAAAAAAAAATTGCATCTACACTATTGAATAAAGCAATACAATCAGCAAAAGACTATAAATTATCGATATTAAATCTTGAAGTAAGAGATAGTAATTTTGCAGCAATCAGTCTGTATAAAAAATACGGTTTTTATGAAATTGGCAGACGTAAAAACTACTACAAAAATCCAACAGAAGATGCGATTTTAATGGAATTAAAAATCAGAGAGGAATAAACAATGGACAAGCTTATACTCGGAATAGAAAGCTCATGCGATGAAACAGCCGCCGCCGTTGTAAAAAATGGACGTGAGGTGCTTTCAAACGTAATAAATACACAAATTGAACTACACAAAAAATACGGTGGTGTTGTTCCTGAAATAGCATCAAGAAAGCATATAGAAAGCATTGATGCGGTCGTCGGAGAAGCACTTGATAATGCAGGAGTCACAATAAATGATATAGACGCTGTCGCCGTAACCTACGGTCCCGGTCTTGTGGGTGCTCTTTTAGTAGGTGTATCATATGCCAAGGCATATGCCTATGCGGCAAAAAAACCGCTCGTCCCTGTACATCACATCAAGGGACATATTGCGGCCAATTTTATTGCTCACAAGGAGCTCGAACCGCCATTTATATGTCTTGTTGCCTCTGGTGGTCACAGTCATATTGTGCTTGCAGAGGATTATACCAAATTTAAAATACTTGCACGAACACGTGATGACGCCGCAGGCGAGGCATTTGATAAAATTGCAAGAGTTCTTGGGCTTGGATATCCGGGCGGTCCTTTAATTGATAAGCTTGCAAAGGATGGAAATCCCGACGCATTTAAGTTTCCGAGGGTAAGAATTGATAAGGATAGTCTTGATTTTTCTTTCAGCGGTGTTAAAACATCAGTTATTAACTATCTTCATAAACTGGAACAAAACGGTGAAGTTGTTAATAAAGCAGACGTTGCGGCAAGCTTTCAGAATGCCGTTACAGATGTTTTATGTACACATACAATCGAGGCTTGCCAAATGTACAACATAAAAACTGTTGCACTCGCAGGCGGTGTTGCCTCAAATTCAAATCTTCGTGATAAAATGAGCAAGCTATGCAAGAAAGAAAATATATCTGTTCTCTATCCCCCACCGGTTTTATGTACAGATAATGCCGCAATGATAGCTTCCTGCGGATATTGGGGATATCTTAACAATGATTTTGCTGACCTGTCACTAAACGCTGTACCATCATTATCAATAGAGGACTAACAAGAAAGGATATAATTTATGAGTATAAATTTCAAACAATCCGTAAAATGCCCGAAATGCGGCGAGCTTCATGACATGACTGTATGGAGCTCTATAACTGTGGACGACAGTGCAGATTTAAAGGAATTACTTTTAAAAAGAGAGATTAACATTTTCAGATGTTCCTCATGCGAAACATCGGCACTTCTTCCCTCTCCGTTGTTGTATCACGATAAAGATAAAAAGCTGATGATATCTTTTACACCCTGTTATGATAAGCTTGAAAAGCTTCAGCTTTTTGACAACATAAAAAAATCTTCAAAGGATTCGGGAGAATTAAAAAGTCTTGAAGATTATAACCTGCGTTTTGTTTCAACGTATGATGAACTTTTAGAAAAAATTCTTATATTTGATAATGGCTTACACGATAAGGTTATCGAGTGCTTAAAAGTTCTCATTCTTACACAGGAACCTGAAAAGGCAGAACACAGAGTATGCGTATTCGGGAAATGTGATGATAAAGAACTTGAATTTCTTATAAAGGACAACAAGGAAGGACAATTCTATACTTCAAAAATACCAATGTCATCATATGAAACCATCAAGGAGCAACTCCGTTTGAGCGGTGTTAAATATCGCAGCTTTGACTGGGAAATAATAGACATAGATTACGGCTCATCACTGCTAAGAGGAGTAAATAATAACTTTTAAGGAGACCAACATGAAAAAAATTATTACTTTAATATTAACAATCTCAATACTTTTAACACTTTGCTCATGTAAAACCGACACACCTGCAAAGCCTGCAAATCCTGATTTATTAAAACACTACTACACCGATATATACCACGACTATAAAACAAAACATTATAAATTCCGTCTGCCCGAATTCTGGAAAGGTAAATATGTCTCAGTTGTATCACAGGGCAGAGAAGATTTTTATGAGGCTGATTCCTATAGCACTGATGAAAGTGGTCTGCTTTTCTCTATTCACGAGTATGAGGATAAATCATATCAGCGTGAGCTTGATAATTACACCTATCTGTGCTATGATAAGCGTTTCGACCTACACTACGTTATGACTATTCCCGAAACACCATCTTATAACGCAGAATATGAGGAAGTATATAATGACCTTGCGAAAGCAATACCTATTGTGATTGCAACCTTCAAGGCTGAAATGTAAGTAAAATAATACAAAAGGGGTTAATACAAATGACAGATATTAACAGATTGGAATTAAAATCAAAAGCAAAGGATTTTTTGCGAGATAACTATTGGCAGTGCCTTGCTGTGTGCTTAGCTACAAATTTTGTAACACAGGGGTTTTCGATGTCAATTCAGTTACCTGTACAACTTACAAGTAATAATTTAAGTTCTGTGGAAACACATTTTAATGCTTCTTATATGCCATACTTTGGATTAGCTTATATTGGTATTATGTTCGGAATTATCGTTCTTGCTCTTGCTTTTTCAATTTTCCTTACTGCACCTCTTACCGTCGGGTTAAAAAGATTTTTTATTAAAAGTATAACAGGTGAACCAAAAATACCAGTTATTCTTGATGTGTTCAAAAGTACAAATTATCTAAATGTAGTAAAGGTAACATTCATGAAAAATCTGTTTCTTACCCTATGGACGATGACAGGTCTTATACCGTACATTATTATTGTTACTGTTATCACTATAATGTATCCATCTGCTATAATGAGATATGCTGCTGCTTTTATCCCGTTTCTTGCAATTATAGCCATGATACCATATCTTGTAAAATACTACTCCTATTTTACAGTAGAATATATTTTAGCTGAAAACCTACATATTTCTTGGAGAGATGCAATGAACAAAGGCAAAGAAATGATGAAAGGAAATACAACCTCTACATTTATACTCCAGCTTTCCTTCATTGGCTGGCTCCTTCTCGGAGCATTAGCCTGTGGCTTGGGGGTTATATTTGTAGCCCCTTACATAGAAGCCACCAACACACAATTATATCTCACCTTAAAAAACAAATATTCATTCGAAATTTAAGATAAATTTTTAAAATAACT
>JAFQNU010000211.1 GCA_017420825.1 Clostridia bacterium | reverse complement strand
TGCATTTATTGTAGGTTGTGAAAATCCTGATTTTCATCGTCCTGAATATTTCCAGAGAATAAATATCGAATAACAACAAACTCCTTTAAGTTCAAATGCTTAAAGGAGTTTATCTTTATAATCAAAGCAGGTCTGTAAGCCGGGTTCTGTATCAAATGGTTATCTATCTGTGGCGATGCATTACTACACCGCTCAAGCCATCAGTTGCGAAACGCCGAGCAGGCTTAATTCCGCTGTCGATGTTGCTCCGGGTGGGGTTTACACGGGACTTCAGTTACCATCGTCCCTGTGAGCTCTTACCTCACATTTCCACAATCGCCCGAAAGGGCATTTATTTTCTGTTGCACTATCCTTGGAGTCGCCTCCACCGGGTGTTACCCGGCACCTTGCTCTATGGAGCCCGGACTTTCCTCACGCATATTACTATGCCCGCAACCATCTGACCTACTTTATACTTATATTAACATTTTTATACAAATTTGTCAAGCAACTACTTTTTTCTTCGTAAAAGCTGATTTTATGATATATTTACCTTAAAATTCGCAATTTTTACTCAATATCACTGTTATCGTTCAAAGTTATTTCTGAATTTACTTCATTTAAAATCTTCATAAATTCAATACCTGTAATAGTTTCCTTTTCTATCAGATACTCTGATATTTTGTGTAATGCGGTAATATTATCATTTAGCATCTGCTTAGCTTTAATATACGCATTTTTTATAGTGTTAATTACCTCATTATCAAGTGTTGCCATGGTTTGTTCGGAACAATTCGAAACATTTCTGCCATCAAGATATTTATTTTCTACACTCTCCAATGCTGTCATTCCAAACGCATCACTCATTCCGTACTGAGCAATCATAGCACGTGCAAGCTTTGTTGCCCTCTCTATATCATTTGAGGCTCCCGTTGTCTGTACATCAAAAACAATTTCTTCAGCCGCTCTTCCTGATACAAGCACAACAATATCATCAAGAATTTCCGCTTTTGACATCAGATACTTCTCTTCTTCCGGCATTTGCATTGTATAGCCTAACGCACCCATAGTTCTTGGTACTATTGTAATTTTCTGTACCGGGTCTGTATTTGTTTGCAAGGCTGCAGCAAGCGCATGACCAACCTCATGATATGCAACAATCTTTTTCTCACGTTCTGATAAAATTCTATCCTTCTTCTCTTTACCTGCAATTATTATCTCAACTGCCTCCATGAGATCCTCCTGCAACACCTCTGTACGTTTCATTCGTACAGCACGAAGTGCTGCCTCGTTCACCATGTTGGCAAGGTCTGCTCCGACAGCACCGCTTGTTGCAAGTGCAATTTCATGCAAATCAACCTCATTTGACATCTTAACATTTTTGACATGAACCTTTAGTATTTCCTCTCGTCCCTTTAAATCAGGCTTTTCGACAATTATTCGTCTGTCAAATCTGCCAGGTCTTAACAGTGCTTTATCAAGTATTTCAGGTCGGTTTGTTGCGGCGAGTATCACAACTCCTTTTGATGAATCAAAACCATCCATTTCAGCAAGGAGTTGGTTTAAAGTCTGTTCACGTTCATCATTTCCGCCAAAATGACTATCTCTGCTCTTTCCTATTGCATCAATCTCATCAATAAAAATAATACATGGTGCTTTTGCTGTTGCTTGTTTAAATAAATCCCTTACTCTTGATGCTCCTACACCAACAAACATTTCAACAAAATCAGAGCCAGATAACGAAAAGAACGGTACATTTGCTTCACCTGCAACAGCTTTTGCAAGCAAGGTTTTACCTGTTCCTGGAGGTCCTACCAATAGAGCTCCTTTAGGTTGTTTTGCTCCGATTGCTGTATATTTTGCAGGATTATGAAGGAAATCAACTATCTCATCAAGGGATTCCTTTGCCTCCTCCTGTCCTGCAACGTCATTAAATGTAACGCCTGTTTTATTCTCTAAATATATTTTTGCATTACTTTGACCAACAGACATAAATCCACCGCTGCCCCCCATTTTCTTAGATACATGTCTCATCAGAAATGCAAGGAAAAGATACATTAAAAGAAACGGTAAAATCCACATAAGTATTTCCATCAGAAAATTAGTTTCGGTCACAGGTCTTGTGTATTTTACATCATACTCCTCAAGCAACCTGATTAAATCACCATCATTGATATATCCCGTATAATAAACAACATCCTTCTTAAGATATTTTTCTCCGTTCGAACTGATGCCAAGAATATCAACAAATGATTTAATGTTTTCTACCGAATTTTTAAAATCTTCTTCTGCCTGTTTACTTTCTTTTGTAATTATATGGAGCTTATCAGCAGAAATAGTGACCGAATAAATTTCATCATTCTTCAACATATCCATAAACTCACTATAATAAACTTCCTGTTCTCTCGGCGCTGTAAGTGCAGTCATAGAATAATTAAGTACAAATGTAGCAAGCACAGAAATAATTAAAAATATAAAAAACGGATTTTTTAAGAAATTTCGTTGCGGCTTTTTACTTTTTTTATTGTTATCCATCAAACTATCTCCCACATTATATTTTGATTAGAATATCACATTTTGAAAACTTTGTCAATGTTTTAACAAAAATATTAATATTAATTAACACTTAATTAACAAAAATATTCTCCATCTTTTTTTCTATTCTCTCTGAATCATCATTATCAATTTTTTTTATTTCTATTTTATCACCCTCACAAAATTCCGAAAGCAATACTTTCGGAACATTGTAGCTATGAAATTGTTTATCAACCAAAACAGCGTATGATTCTTCAAAACGGTCTATTGTAACAATCATGTTTTTTAACAGCCTTTCATTTTAATTCTATACTTTTCCCGTCACTAATCAGTACTATTGTACCCGATTTATCTGTTCTGTATATGTTATTGCAATATTTTTCAAGTCTTTTTAATATTTTATTACTTGGGTGTCCATAATCATTATCAGCCCCACACGAAATTACAGCATATTCAGGTGATACAGCCTTTAAAAACTCCTCTGATGATGATGTTGAACTACCATGATGAGCAACCTTTAAAACATCCGAATTTATATTTGCTTGTTTATCTAATACCTCATACTCGGAAAGTTTCTCCATATCACCTGCAAATATAAATGAGTTTTTATCATAAACAAGATGTATGACAGCAGAATAATTGTTTAATTCCTCATATTTTTCTGATACAGGAGCTATGAATTCTGCAAATAAATTTCCGTCATTAAAAATCCTTTTACCATATTGTGCAGTATTAATTTTCAAACTCTTAGTATTTATTGAATCAATCATACTCTCAAATATAGTCGATGTGTGCATGACACGGGGCATATAGATTTCACCTATATCAAA
Organism: Clostridia bacterium; assembly: GCA_017420825.1. Lineage (GTDB taxonomy): Bacteria > Bacillota > Clostridia > UBA1381 > UBA1381 > RGIG1988. The sequence goes on along the minus strand of JAFQNU010000211.1, from coordinate 475 downwards.
ATTATTTATAATTTCAGGTAATGTACCTATATGGTCGCTGTGAGGATGAGTTGCTATAAGATAATCAATTTTATTAATACCATTATCAATTAAAAAATCAAGCACTGTACTTTCACTATTAATATCTCCTCCATCAATCATCATGGTTTTTCCGTTTGGCAAAACAATTACCGAACAATCACCCTGACCTACATCAAGATAACATACATTCAGTTTTCCGTCCTCTATAACCTTTGTATCGCCAAAGTTGAATATATCAAGACTTTCTTTGGGTATATCATAAAGAACAACAATAGCTAATGCAATTAATAAAATCAGTTTTTTTAGCTTTGATTTTTTCATTATTTAAACAATCTTCTATAATTTTATCAATCATATTTCAATCTCCTATATATATAATTTTAGCATACTGCAGGGTATAACGCAAACAATTGATATTTCTCAAGTGTGATGGTATAATTTTAAATAGAGGTGT
>JAFQNU010000210.1 GCA_017420825.1 Clostridia bacterium | reverse complement strand
CATTAGAATATCCGAATAAAGAATTTGTGCAACAGGTTGTTGCACAATTACCATGGGGACATAATATAGTATTGCTTGATAAAATTGTAGATGCCGATAAACGTAACTGGTATGTTGCCCAATGCATGGAAAATGGTTGGTCAAGAAATGTTCTGATACATCAAATTGAGAGTGGACTTTATGAAAGACAGGCTATTGCTGAGAAAATTTCAAACTTTGAAAATAGACTTTCTGCACCACAAAGTGAACTTGCTATACAAACAATGAAAGACCCCTATATTTTTGATTTTATTCCCTTTAAGGAGGATATGCTTGAAAGAGATATAGAAAATGCACTTGTAAAAGAAATAACGGCGCTTCTTCTTGAGCTAGGTACCGGTTTTGCTTTTTTAGGAAATCAGTATCATTTAAATGTTGGCGGAGATGACTTTTATATTGATTTGCTTTTCTATAATCTAAATCTTCGTTCTTATGTAGTTATAGAACTCAAAACAGGAGATTTTAAACCGGAGTATGCAGGGCAGCTTAATTTCTATCTTTCGGCAGTTGATGGGATATTAAAGAAGGATACTGATAATCCATCAATAGGCTTGTTGCTTTGCAAGAGTAAAAATAATTTGGTGGCAGAGTATTCTCTCAAAGATATGTCAAAGCCAATTGGTATAAGTGAGTACAAAATTACAAACAACTTGCCGGAAGAATTGGAAAAACAGTTACCTTCTATTGAGGATATACAGAAAAGAATTAAGGAATGAGGAAAAAATGAGAGTTTTATGTATTGGTGACATTGTAGGCTGAGTGGGAAGAGACTTGGTTTTTTCATGTCTTGACAGGCTGTCGGGTGATGTTGATTTAATAATAGCAAACGGAGAAAATGCGGCTCATGGAAAGGGAATAACTAAAAAGGTATACGAAGAACTGCAACGAGCAGGGATAGACGGTTTTACGCTTGGTAATCACACATGGGGGTGTCCTGACGTTGTTAAGGTGCTTGAATATAACGACAACATTATAAGACCTGCAAATTTTGATGCAGGGTGTCCGGGTAACGGATATATGATATTAAAGGCACGAAACGGTATTGAGGTCGGCGTGGTAAATCTTATAGGCAGAGTTTATATGCAGCCTGCTGACTCACCCTTTACAATGATAGAGCCTATAATTGAGAAAATAAAAAAGAGAACAAATATAATTTTTGTTGATTTTCACGCAGAGGCAACAAGTGAGAAGATTTCAATGGGATATTATCTTGACGGTAAGGTATCCGCAATGTTTGGAACACACACACATGTACAGACGGCAGATGAGACAGTATTGCCGAAGGGAACAGGATATATAACAGACCTAGGAATGTGTGGACCTGTACATTCTGTGCTTGGAATGGATAAAAGTCTTATTGTTGGTAAATTTATAAACAATATGCCTGTGAAATTTGAAGTTGCAACAGGAAAAGGAAGATTTTGTGCCTGTATTTTTGAAATTGATGAGCAAACAGGACTGACAATGAGTGTTAAACGCATAAATATTGAGGATAAATAAATACATGGCATAATGCACAAAAAATATGTGTAAAACTTTTAAAAGTTTGTTGTAAATTTTTTAAGAAAAATATAGAAAAAGCTTGCCAAATCAGTTAAATTCGTGTATAATAGTATTGTTGTGACACTTGACAAACGATGAAGCGGGAGGTTGCGAACAAAAGGTTCGGTTTTTCCGTGGAGAATGTCCGATTCAAGAAACCGGGCGGCAGTCACGCTGTATTTAATATGCGTATGATAAAAATTCCCTTTGGGTGAGGTATGCCCGAAAGGAATATCGTTATGTGCTGATTACAGCGGTTAAGACTACCCGGAATGCAGAGAATGCAATTCGGGTTTTTATTTAGGGGTGTTAGGAAACACCCGGTAGTGTGTAAACATACAAAAGCTGTCGTGCGAGAAACACAATGTATCAAGGTGAGTGTGCGGAACCCAATGTCTGCACCGAGCCGAAAAAAAACAAAATAGGAGGGAAAAACATGGCAGCAAAGCAGAAAATCAGAATCAAGCTTAAGGCTTATGACCACGCTGTTTTAGACCAGTCAGCAGAAAAGATTGTTGAGATTGCTAAAAAGAGCGGCGCTAAGGTTTCAGGTCCGATACCTCTTCCGACAGAGAAGGAAGTTATCACAATCCTGAGAGCGGTTCATAAGTACAAGGATTCTCGTGAGCAATTCGAAAGAAGAACTCACAAAAGATTGATTGACATTGTTGTACCTGGTGCAAAAACCATGGAAGCGCTTGTCAAAATCGACTTGCCTGCAGGCGTTGAAATCAACGTAACACAGAGCAAAAAATAATAAACTCACCACGGTGAGCGGCAGTAACACGAAAGTGTTATGATGCAGGTCAATGTTCTCATTCGCTTGTGAGAACCAATAACTGTTAAGAAAGGAAGAAGAAAAATGAACAAAGCGATTTTAGGAACAAAAATCGGTATGACACAGATTTTTGACGAAAGCGGCAAAGTTATTCCGGTAACTGTAATCTTAGCCGGACCTTGCACAGTAGTTCAGAAGAAGACTGTTGAAACAGACGGTTACAATGCTGTTAAGGTTGGATTTGGCGAAGTTAAGGAAAAGAATGTCAACAAACCGGACAAAGGACAGTTTGCCAAGGCAAATGTTGCTGTTAAGAAGTATTTGAGAGAGTTCAGACTTGATGACTGCGATTCATTGAACGTAGGAGACGAGATTAAGGCTGACGTATTTGCTTCAGGCGACAAGATTGACGTTACAGGAACAAGCAAGGGTAAAGGATTTGCCGGCCCGATGAAGAGATGGGGACTTCACAGAGGACCTATGACTCACGGTTCAGGCTATCATAGAGGCTCAGGTTCAATGGGAGCTTGTTCAAACCCAGGACGTGTTATGAAGGGTAAGAAGCTTCCCGGACATATGGGCGTTGAAAGAGTAACAGTACAGAATTTAGAGGTTGTTAAGGTAGATGCTGAGAATAACTTAATTCTCTTAAAGGGTGCAGTACCTGGCAACAAAGGCGGACTTGTTACAATTCAGAACAGCAAGAAAGCGTAAGAGGGATTTAGAAAGGAGGAATAAACTATGCCTACAGTAGCTGTATATAACATGGAAGGTGCAAAGATTGGCTCAATGGAAGTAAGCGATTCAATATTTGCAGCTGAAGTGAATAAGGCGGTTTTGCATGAGGTTGTTGTTAACTACCTTGCAAACCAGAGACAGGGTACACAGAGTACCAAAACTCGTACAGAGGTATCAGGCGGCGGAATTAAGCCTTGGAGACAAAAGGGAACAGGCCGTGCAAGACAGGGAAGCATTCGTGCTCCGCAGTGGACAGGCGGCGGTGTTGCTTTAGGTCCTAAACCCCGTGATTACAGATATAGTGTAAATAAGAAGATTAAGAAGATTGCATTAAGATCAGCTTTATCAGCAAAGTACGAAGCATATGAAATTTATGTTATCGAGGACTTGAAGATGGAGGAGATTAAAACTGCAACAATCGCAAAGATGTTAAAGGGTCTTGAAATAGACACTAAGGCATTGATTGTAACAGCTGATTATGATAACGTAATCTATAAGTCAGCAAGAAACATCAAAAATGTTAAGCCGACATACGTTGGAGTATTAAACACATACGATGTATTAAAGTACAATAAGTTTGTTGTTGCAAAAGAAGCAATCGCTAAAATTGAGGAGGTGCTTGCATAATGAAATTCGCACACGACATTATCAGAAGACCAATCATCTCCGAACGCAGTATGGAAGCTGAATTCGACAGAGAAGGCAACGAAATCAAAAAGTACACATTTGAGGTTCCTGTTACAGCTAACAAGGTTGAGATTAAGAAGGCTTGTGAAGAAGTTTTCGGAGTAAAGGTTGCAAGTGTAAATACAATGCATGTTACAGGAAAAATTAAGAGAATGGGCAGATTCGCCGGAAGAAGAGCTTCCTGGAAGAAAGCCATCGTTACATTGAAGAAGGACAGCAAGACAATCGAGTTCTTCGAGATGTAAGCTACTTTTAAAATCAGATAAGGAGTGAAACAAAATGGCTATAAAAAAGTATAAGCCGACGTCTCCTGCAAGAAGATTTATTACTGTTTCGGATTTAGCTGAAATTACAAAAACATCTCCGGAGCGTTCATTGATTGTATCTTTAAAGAAAAACGCAGGTAGAAATTCATACGGCAGAATAACTGTACGTCACAGAGGCGGCGGTAACAGAAGAAAATACAGAATTATAGATTTCAAGAGACAGAAGGACGGAATGCCGGCAACAGTAATCGGTATTGAGTACGATCCTAACAGATCAGCAAATATTGCATTAATTCAATACGAGGACGGCACAAAGTCATACATTATCGCACCTGAAGGTTTAACAGATGGTCACGTTGTAGTATCAGGTGAGGGTGCTGATATTCAGCCGGGTAATGCATTATTTATTAAGGATATTCCTGTTGGTACATTGATTCATAACATTGAGTTATATCCGGGTAAGGGCGGACAGCTTGTTCGTTCAGCAGGCGGATTTGCTCAGCTTATGGCAAAGGAAAACGGATATGCACAGGTAAGACTTCCTTCAGGCGAGGTTAGAATGATTCGTCTTGATTGTAAAGCTACAATCGGAACTGTTGGTAATCAGCAGCACGAAAACATTTCAATCGGTAAAGCAGGAAGAAAGCGTCACATGGGTTGGAGACCTACTGTTCGAGGCGTTGTAATGAATCCTAACGATCACCCACACGGTGGTGGTGAAGGTAAATCACCTATCGGACGTGCAGCTCCTGTTACTCCATGGGGTAAACCTGCTCTTGGCTTGAAGACAAGAAAGCATAAGAACAAGACTGATAAGTTCATTGTTAAGAGAAGAAACGATAAATAATTTTCGTTAGATTCCGGAAGGAGGAAATAAAGAATGGGTAGATCACTTAAAAAAGGACCTTTCGTCGAGGAACGTTTAATGTCAAGAATTGACGCAATGAACGCTGCAAACGAAAAAAAGGTTGTTAAAACCTGGTCAAGAGCTTCTACTATTTTCCCTGAAATGGTTGGACATACTATTGCTGTTCACGATGGCAGAAAGCATGTTCCGGTATTTATCAGTGAGGATATGGTTGGTCACAGATTGGGTGAATTTGCTCCGACAAGAACCTTTAAGGGTCACGCAGGAGCTAAAACATCAAGATAATATAAGATAAAATTCTAAGTTCGGATATACAAGTATCGAAAGGAGGAATCCGTAAATGGAAGCACGCGCAACTTTAAGCTATGCACGTATATCACCCAGAAAGGTTAGAATAGTGCTTGATTTAATCAGAAATAAGCCTGTGGGTGTTGCAATGGGTATATTAAAGAATACTCCGAAAGCTGCAAGCGAATACTTGGTAAAGCTTTTGGCATCAGCAATGGCTAATGCTGAAAATAACCATAATATGGATATCAACAAATTATATGTAGCAGAGTGTTATGCAAATCAGGGTCCTGTACTCAAGAGAGTAAGACCAAGAGCTCAGGGAAGAGCATTCAGAATTTTAAAGAGAACAAGTCATATCACTTTGGTACTCAAAGAAGTAGAATAATCAAAGAAGGAGGTAATTCCTAATGGGACAAAAGGTTAATCCGCACGGACTCAGAGTCGGTGTTATCAAAGATTGGGACTCTAAGTGGATTGCAGGAAAAAAGGATTTCGGAAACCAGTTGGTTGAAGATTACAATATCAGAAAATTTGTCAAGAAGGCTTGCTACGATGCAGGTATCGCTAAAATCGTTATCGAGAGAAAGCAGAACAAGGTATTTGTTAACATTCATGCAGCAAAGCCCGGTATCATTATCGGAAGACAGGGTGCTGAAATTGACAAGTTAAAGAAGCAGATTGAAAAGCTTACAAAGGATTCTGTAAACATCAATATTCTTGAGGTT
>JAFQNU010000209.1 GCA_017420825.1 Clostridia bacterium | reverse complement strand
TTTGTAACACATACTTTGTTGATTTACTTGCCGTCTCTGACTCATATACCATAATAAAATTATCACTTGACTCTGCAAATGCTCCCGAAATAAATTCTCCATTTGCATCTTCATAATCGGCAGTATCCAACAAGCTACAATCAAACTCATACACCTTATTTCTGCTTGCAGACATATCAACCGCACTCAATATCACATAATTATCATTTTCATCAACTCTGATTATTACCCTTAAATAGCTTCCTATCTCATACAACGAAAAATCAGTTTCTCCAATATTAGCACAAATCGTCACAAGTGGATAATTATTTGCGAAATCATCATCCTCATAATTCTCGGTATCAACAATTTCAAATTCAATTTCATCTTCATTTACGTAAGCTGTCTTATAATTACCGATTATAGTTCCCTCAACAAGATACGCACTAAACACTTCTGTGAGTAATGATTTATAATAGGTATACCCACCTACACCATCCATTATTATAATGCTATAGCTAATCTCACCATTTTCGTAGCCTATATATGACTTTTCAGCTATTGGCTTATTTATTGCATTTGCAATCAGAACAGCAATTTCACTTCTTTTCAGTGTAGTGTAATTGTCTATATTCAGTCCGTCAAGCAATCCCATGTCATCAGCAACACATACATATCCTACAGGGTAACCGCCCTCAAGCTCAGCTAGTAATGTATATCCCATAACATCTAAAAGCATTTTTATAAATTCCTTTGCCGAAACCATTTTTTCGGGTTCAAAGCTCGTTCCATCTGTTACAAGGTATCCCTTTGCATAGCAATAATTTATTGCCGCAGCTGCCCAGTGATCAGCAGGTACATCATCAAAATATTCTTCATTTTTTAAGAATTGTGCGGCCTTTTGTCTGCCGGCAAGCTTAACAATTAAATGCGCTGCCTCTGCTCTTGTTACTGTACTGTCGGGATAAAAATTACCGTCCTCATATCCGTTTAAAATACCAAGGTCTGCAACAGTTTTTACTGCAAGTGCATAATCACTTTCAGGCGGAATGTCAGAAAAGTCTGTATTAACCGAAGGTATTTCAATTTCTATTTCCTCGACACAAGGGTCTTCAATCTCATTTGGATTGTCCTCTGAGCATACATTTGACAAAGAAACAGGAGAATCAAAACTCTCCCACACATATGCTCTCACCTTTGCAACCTCGTAACCCTCAGGTGCTGAAAGCTCAAAATAAGCTGTCATATCCTCTCCGAGCAACAGTTCAAGTTCAGCGTCATACAATCCGAGCATTTTACCCTGTGCTGTGTACGTAGACACAATCAGACTTGCATCGCCTTCATACTCTGCTCTTTTTGTTACAGTTATACCAACCTCACCACCTGTTACAGGCGTTTCGGAATAATCGTAATCAGCATCATAAAACTCCATTTGGTTTACTATGTATTTGTATCCGGATACATCTATACCCTCTTGCGCATATGCTATAAATACAGGATTTACTCCTATTAGAATTGCAACCATCAAAATTAAACTTACTACCTTTTTCAAAATACTTCCTCCCTTTGATATTGTTTCTTTAATTATACTCCCTCTGACAATTTATGTCAATATTAATTTTTGACAACAATTATGTGAAAAATTATAAAAAGCTCTACCAAATTATTGTATAATATGATATAATAACTCTACCAACTGAAAAAGGAGAGATTTACATGAAAAAACTTATTATGTCTCTTGCAATAGCAAGCTTATTT
>JAFQNU010000208.1 GCA_017420825.1 Clostridia bacterium | reverse complement strand
TGTTTATGCTTTGATAGACGAAAATGGCAACGAAATTAAGAATGATAATAAGGAAGACAATAAATTCGAATTCAGACCTGTCGGCTACGGCTTACAGGACGTTAAGGCTATTGTAGAGGCAAGTATTAAAGCAGGTGCAGGATATCTTATTGTTGAACAGGATAACTCCTACGACAATGACTCACTTGAAAATGCTAAAAAGAGCAGAGATTATTTAAAGAGTATAGGATATTAATGTTTAAATGGGCTGTATCAAAACGATTTTTTAAATCAGGTTGATTACAGCCCATTTTCTAAATCACTCCGCCTGCAAACTGTGTACTGTACAGTGCAAAATAACGTCCCTTTTTGTTTAACAACTCCTCATGAGAGCCTATTTCGGCAATCTCTCCCCTATCAAGAACCACTATAACATCTGCGTCCCGGATAGTTGAAAGTCTGTGTGCAATTATAATACTTGTTCTGTTTTCCATAAGTCTTATCATTGCCTTTTGAATATTCAACTCTGTTCGTGTATCAACATTTGATGTTGCCTCATCAAGAATTAATATTTGAGGATTTTTTAACACTGCTCTTGCAATAGATAAAAGCTGTCTTTGTCCCTCACTTAAATTCTGCCCGCCCTCAGAAAGCATTGTATCATATTTTTCAGGGAATCTTTCTATGAATACATCAGCATTTGACATTTTTGCCGCACTACTTATTTCCTCCATACTCGCATCAAGCTTTCCATAAGCTATATTAGCGCTTATTTTATCATGAAACAGCACTGTATCCTGCAAAACTATTGCGATATTTTCTCTAAGCTCACCCTTCGGAATATCCAGAATATTTTTTCCGTCAATGAGAATTTCTCCGCTGTCAATATCATAAAACCTTGTAAGAAGATTTACAATAGTTGTTTTTCCTGAACCTGTTGCACCAACTAAGGCTATTTTTTGTCCTGCCTTCACGTCAAGACTGAAATTTCTTATCACAGGCTCTCCGCTTTTATATGAAAAGCATACGTCCTTAAAGCTGATATTTCCTTCAGCCCTCATGCCCTTATCTTCATCAACCTGTCTTTCCTCTTCGCTGTCCATAACTGCAAAAACTCTCTCTGCTCCTGCCATAGCTGTCTGAATTTGGGCAAATTGATTTGCAATTTCATTTATTGGTCGTGAAAACTGCTTTGTATAGATTAAAAATGCCTGTATTGTTCCTACGGTTATCATACTCTTCCACGCCATAAAACCGCCTGTTGCGGCAATCAGAAGATATCCGAAATTTGATATAAAGTTCATTAACGGCCCCATTGAACCACCCAAAATCTGAGCCTTTATTGAGCAATTCTTTAAACTGTTGCTTATATCATCAAATTTTTGCTTTTGTTCTTCTTCAAGAATATATGCCGCAATTGTTTTACTTCCTGTTATAGTCTCTTCGGAATGTGCATTAAGACTGCCCAAAAGCTCTTGTTGCTTTACAAACATTTTTCTCATGAACTTAGTAAGATTTCTTGTAACAAAAAGTGTAAGCACAATTGTTATCATACTCACTGCTGTGAGCGCCGGGCTATAACAAAGCATTATAACAAGCGTTCCTAAAACTGTAAGAGTTCCCGAAATAAGTGAACCGATTGATTGAGATACTGTGTTTGAAATGTTTTGCACATCGTTCGTCATTCTGCTCATTATATCACCGTGACGATGTGTATCGAAATATTTTATTGGTAAATAAACTATCTTCGAGAAAAGGTCACTTCTCATATTACGCACAGTTCTCTGAGACAGCTTTGCTGAAAATATTCCTTGAAGGTAACTCGTCAAAGCATTTAATATATGAAGAGTTGCCAATAAAACCAAAAATCTTACAAACCCTTCTGCATCAAATACCCCACCTATTGCATCTGTCAGCTTATCAATTGCCCAACCCTGGACAGACGGAATAGCAAGGTTGAATACTGTTATTAAAATCATAACTGACATTAACGCAAAAAACAAATTTTTATCCATTGCTATGTATGCAGCAAGTCTTTTTAGAGTTTGCCCTGCATTTTTAGGCTTTTCCCTGTTCATCATTGCTCCCATAGGTCCACCACGAGGTCTGCCCATTATATTTATGGGAGGTCTGTTCTGTTCTCTCTTTTCACTCATAAGCTTGCTCCCTCCCCCATACTCTGCATCTGAGAATTATATATGTCAATATAAATATCACTGTTTTTCAAAAGCTCATCATGAGTTCCGCAAGCCTTTACCTCTCCTGCATCAATAACAACTATTCTGTCTGCATTTTTTACACTTGCTACTCTTTGCGCAATCATTATTACTGTTGTCTCGCTTAATTCCTCACTCAATGCCTTATGTAGCCTTGACTCGGTTGCCAAATCAAGTGCTGATGTTGAGTCATCAAATATAAGTACCTCAGGTTTCTTTAAAAGTGCTCTCGCAATTGATACTCTTTGCTTTTGTCCGCCCGACAGTGACGAACCTTTTTCAGAAATAACTGTATTATATCCGTCTTCAAAGGAATTAATAAAATCATCAGCCTGTGCAATTTTAGCCGCCTTAACAACCTCGTCATGACTTGCTCCCTGTTTTCCCATACGGATATTTTCCTCAACTGTTCCTGTGTACAGCTCACTTTTTTGCATAACTGTACATATTTTATTTCTTAATTTGTTCAGCTTATATTCCCTTACATCTACTCCCTCAACCAAAACACTTCCCTCACATACATCATAGAAACGCGGTATCAGATTTATAAGGCTTGTCTTTCCTGAGCCTGTTGCACCCAAAATTGCAACCCATTCACCCTTCCTGATTTTCAGATTAAAATTATCAATTACAGGCCTTCCGCTGTAATTTGGATATGTAAAGCTTACATTATTAAACTCAATTATATATTCGCTTTCACGCTCCGAATTACCCTCTCCGTCACTGATAACAGGAGTGGTATCAAGTACCTCGTTTATTCTTGACATTGACGCCCTTGCTCTTGTAATGCTCTGAAACATCATACTAACCATCATAAGTGAATGAATTATCATTGTTACATAATTGATTGCCGCCATTATCTCTCCGACCTGCATATTTGCTGCAGCAACTTCAAATCCGCCTATATATATAATAAGCACAACTGCAATGTTCATCAACAGCATCATCAAAGGTGAAATGCTTGCCATAAGCTTCATAACACGTAAATTTGTGTTCATGAGTTCATCATTTGCAATAGAAAATCTATCCTTTTCATATTCCTCCCGCACATACGCTTTTATAACTCTCGCACCTGTCACGTTCTCAAGCATTACCGAGTTCACCTTATCAAGCTTTTCCTGTACCTTCGAAAAAATTGGTGCAACCTTTTTTAAGAAAGTAAATATCACTAAAATTTGCAATGGTAAAACGCATGCAGTAATTTTCCCAAAGCCAGCATCAAGCGATAAAAGCATTATAATACCACCTGCAAACATAAACCCTGAACGCACAAAGCCCCTCAATGCCTGCGAAACAAAATCCTGTACGGCTGTAACATCATTTGTAAGCCTTGTTATTAATGAGCCTGTTGTAAATTTATCGGTTTGTTCAAAAGATAAATGAATAACTCTGTCATATACCTTTTTTCTTAAATCGTTGCCAAAATTCTGCGATGCAAGATTAGTAAAAACACCAGACAAAACACCACTCAACACACCCAAAGCGGTAAATCCAAGCATTTTTAAACCGGTACTGATTATCACAGCCATATTATTCCCAAGAACTCCGTCATCAACTATTTGAGACATGAGCTTTGGTTGCATTAAATCCATTGACACCTCACCAATCATAAATAGTGGTGCAAGAAGTGAAAAAAACCAATATTTTCTTAATAATCCAAGCAATTTCATAAACTATCTCCATCCAAATTCATACTAATATAATAATAAATCTATTGGATTAATTTGTCAATAATTTTCACAGAGATTTCACAAATCTGTAGAACTTATTTAACAAAAAAAACACTTCCTGGGAAGTGCTTTTTTTCTGGAAGAGCCGAACAATTTAGATGCCTTTATACAAAGTGTACCACTATTTTATATGTAAGTCCAAATATAACTCTTTTATATCATTATATATATATTTGGGTTTAATCTCACTCTTTTCCACATCTTCAATTGTACCTTCGCCCGAGAGAACAAATATACTTGATATTCCAGCATTTACACCGCAGGCAATATCAGTATAGAGTCTATCGCCTATAAGAGCTGTTTCATGCTTTTTAAAACCTGTTTTCTCCATTGCAAGAAGAGCCATTGTAGGTTCAGGTTTACCAATAAATATAGGGCGTCGTTTGGTTGCATTATAGAGCATCTCGCTGACAGAACCGCAATCAGGCACGTAGCCATACCAAGTTGGGCAAACCCAGTCAGGATTTGTGGCTATGTAGTCAACACCTTTGCCAAGAAGTATGCAAGCGTCTTCAAGCTTTTGAAAGCTCAGTTCGGTATCAAAACCCATACAAAGGCAGTCAATGTCATTTTCCAATTTGTCAGTTATAGGCAAGCCAGAGTTTTCTAGTTGTTCTTTAAACGAGCTTGTGCCAAAAGCGTATATTTTTTTATATCTTTTCTTTTTTAGATATAGCACGGTTGCATCGGTGGAAGTTAAAAAATCATCAGTGGTTGATTTGATACCTAACTTATCAAGCTTTTCTATATATTTGTCAATTCCTTTTGAGGAATTGTTTGTAAGAAAGATATATCTACCACCAATTTTTTTAACATAATTCAAAAAATCAAGAGTACCATCAAACAGGTCATCGTCAAGATATATTGTTCCATCCATATCAAGAAGAAAAAGCTTTTTGTTTTTTAAATCATTCATACTATCTCCTTATATTCTTGCAACACCGGTTTCTTTGGCAGTTTTGATAACAGCCTCTGCAACAACCTGTGCAACCCTTTTATCTAACGCCGGAGCAATAATATTTTCTTCTGTTATTTCATCGTCGGGAATAAGGGAGGCAAGAGCAAAAGATGTTGCAACCTTCATTTCTTCATTTATGCAGGTTGCTCTGCAATCGAGAGCACCTCTGAAAATTCCGGGAAATGCAAGAACATTATTAATCTGATTTGGAAAATCGGAACGACCTGTGCCAACAACTCTTGCACCAGCTGCCTTTGCAACATCAGGCATAATTTCAGGTGTTGGATTTGCCATTGGGAACATTATGCTGTCTTCAGCCATTGATTTTACCATTTCCGGAGTTACAATATTTGGAGCAGAAACACCGATAAATACATCCGTTCCCATAAGAGCATCTGCAAGTGTTCCTTTTATATGTTCAAGGTTTGTTACCTTTGCAACCTCTTCCTGTGCAGGATTATTGTTTTCATCACCCGCACAGATAACGCCGAAGCGGTCACAGAATGTGAGGTTTCTAACGCCAATATTCATAAGATGCTTTCCAATGGCAATTCCTGCTGAACCTGCTCCGTTTATTACGACCTTTACTTTGCTGATTTCCTTTTTAACAAGCTTGAGAGCATTAATAAGTGCAGCAGCTACAACAATAGCTGTTCCATGCTGGTCATCGTGAAAAATCGGGATATCGCATATTTCTTTGAGCTTTCTTTCAATTTCAAAGCATCGCGGAGCAGAAATATCCTCAAGGTTGATACCGCCAAAGCTTCCCGAAAGAAGATATATTGTGCGGACGATTTCATCTACATCTTTTGATTTTATACAAAGCGGAAATGCATCTACATCGGCAAAAGCTTTAAAAAGAGCGCATTTACCTTCCATAACCGGCATGCCGGCTTCGGGGCCAATATCACCAAGACCAAGTATTGCTGTACCATCTGTAACAACTGCAACAAGGTTTGAGCGTCTTGTAAGGTCATACGATTTATTAATATCTTTATTAATCTCGAGACAAGGCTCTGCAACACCGGGAGTATATGCTAAAGATAGGTCTTCGCGGGAATTTATAGGTGCTCTTGAAATAACCTCTATTTTACCATTCCATTCATAATGTTTCTTTAATGATTCTTGTCTGATATCCATTTTAGTCCTCCCAGGGGAATTTATATTGTGTTAAACCAAGTTCATCACGTATCTGAATGATTTCTTTCTGAACAGATTCGTTTATTGGCACACCCTCTTTACGTGCAAGGCGAATTTCATATTCTTTTTCGCCTGCAGTGTATATGCGTTCTGCATCCGGTGCTTTTTGGGATGCACGCATGCTGCGGCAGATGTCGCCTGCTTTTTTGCGGGCAATATCTTCACCCATAAAATGATCGGTGTCAATTGCAATAAACCAATGACCAAGCTGATAAGGACGGATATTACCATTTTCATCTTTTCCATCAAGGTCTTTTCCATATGCACCATCCTGCAAAATAGATGAGAAAAACTCAACAGCAAGTGCAAAACCATAACCCTTATAGCCACCGAGGGCTTCACCGATACCACCAAGGGTTGTGAGCGCTGCTGTTCCACCTCTTATCATTTTAAGAGCTTTTCCGGCATCACCCTCAATTGGTTCGCCTCCCTGACCTATGATAGTTCCGGGGTGAACATCCTCCCCTATTCTTTCATAGTATTCAACTTTACCATTCTGCGTAATTGATGTTGCACAGTCAAAATTAAAATCAAATACTTCATCGGTAGGAACACCTATGGTAAATGGATTTGTGCCAAACATACCCTCCACACCATGTGTGGGCGCAACAGATGGGCGGGCATTTGTACCTGTCATACCAATACATCCCGCTTTTGTTGCCATAGATGAATAATAACCTGCAATACCATAGTGACAAGAATTACGCACAACAACCATACCCATACCATATTCCTTGGCTTTCTTTATTGCCATATTCATAGCTTTAAATCCTATTACCTGACCCATACCATGATGTCCGTCTATAACTGCAGTTGTGGGTGTTTCCTTTATAATTTCAAAATTAGTTACCGCTTGCTGAATGTCAGCTTTAATACGGTCAAGATATACAGGTTTAAAACGATTTACACCATGGGATTCAATACCTCTTTTGTCAGATTCCAATAATACATCTGCACAAATTAAAGCATCCTCTCTTGGAATTCCGTAACCCACAAAAGAATCAATTACGAAATTTGTGATTGTGTTCCAATCCACTATGTTTGTTTTTGTCATTATTAATTCCTCCAAACAATTATCAGAAAAAAAGAGCACACTAACCCCGTTAAAGAATTAATGTACTCTAAATCTCTCTAAAACCATTATA
>JAFQNU010000207.1 GCA_017420825.1 Clostridia bacterium | reverse complement strand
TATCCTCCTGTTAAATATATTTTTTTGGATTAAAAAATGTGTAGCTACTCAACCGGAGCTACACACCAAAAAACATATAACTCCGGACATTGTTTGCAACACCGCAGGACACCTTATTTAGTGATAATACTACATATAAAATGCGCAAGGGATACAACGTACCAGAGGAAATGCTTTTTACTAAGCGATTTCCCATTACGCATTATTACAAATAGTGTATTAACACTAAAAAATATTAAGTAAAATGCCTTTTCGGGCGGTGTTGCAAGCATATTGTATCATAAAAAAAGAACTAAGTAAATAGCTTTTTCAAACTTTTTTTGCAAATTTCGAATTTTCGTGTACCATAATTCGACATTATTTTACAAAACTGATAAAAAAGCGGTGTGTTTCATTGCAACACACCACTGATTTTAATTATGAATTAAAGCCGTTCGGATGTGTGGACTGCCATCTCCAGCTATCCTCACACATTTCGTCAATTCCTCTTGTTGCAACCCAGTCAAGCTCATTTTTTGCCTTTTCGGGGTTTGCATAGCATTCTGCAATATCGCCAGGTCGTCTTGCCTCAATTTTATAAGGAACTTCCTTGCCTGACGCCTTTTCAAATGCGGCAACCATTTCAAGCACCGAATAACCGTTTCCTGTACCTAAGTTGTAGATATGAACTCCCGGCTTGTCGGTTTTCTTTTCAATTGACTTAATATGTCCCAAAGCAAGGTCAACAACGTGGATATAGTCTCTCACACCTGTGCCGTCCTTTGTATCATAGTCATTACCGAAAACGTGCAGATATTCAAGCTTACCGACTGCAACCTGTGAGATATACGGCAGAAGATTGTTTGGAATACCCTTCGGGTCCTCTCCCATTTCTCCGCTCTTGTTTGCACCGATTGGGTTAAAATATCTCAAAAGTGTAATAGACCATTTATTGTTTGACATATAAACGTCCTTTAAAATGTTTTCAATCATCAGCTTTGTTGAGCCGTACGGATTTGTTGTTGATAATGGGAAATCCTCGGTAATAGGAACTGTTTTGGGTGTTCCGTAAACAGTTGCAGATGAGGAGAACACTATGTTATATACATCATGCTTTTGCATTATGTCAAGTAGATTAAGCGTTCCTGTAATGTTGTTGTGGTAGTATCTTATAGGAATAGACACCGATTCGCCAACAGCCTTCAAGCCTGCAAAGTGAATAACCGAGTCAATTTTATTTTCTTCAAATACCTTGTTTGTTGCCTCATAATCAAGCAAATCCACCTTGTAGAATTTAAAATCCTTGCCCGTAAGCTTTTTAACAACGTCAAGACTTTTTTCGCATGAATTGTCAAGATTATCTAAAACAATAATTTCATAACCTTTGTTTAAAAGCTCAACGCAGGTGTGACTGCCTATGTAACCGGCACCGCCTGTAACTAAAATCTTCATATTATAATCAGTCCTTTCTTGTACTCACTATTATATACTAAAATTTGTAAAATTTCAATACCTATTAATTAAGAATTATATCTTCCCGAAACATTTCTTTTATTTTTTTCCTTATGCCTGCATTTTGCGGTAATGACAAGCTTTTATCTTTTTCAATAATTGACTTTGCAGCAGTCTGTGCTTTTTTTAATATTGCCATATCGGAGAACAGGTTTGCAATTTTTAATTCCGGCAAGCCATGTTGACGTGTTCCGAAGAAATCACCGGGACCTCTTAGCTTCAAATCCTGTTCGGAAATCAGAAATCCGTCATTTGATTTGCACATTATTTCCATTCTTTTCTTAATAACCTCGTTATCACCATGTGCAAAAAGTATGCAGTATGCCTGTGTTGCCCCTCTGCCAACTCTTCCTCGCAGCTGATGAAGCTGTGAAAGACCAAACCTTTCCGCATTTTCTATTATCATTATATTTGCGTTTGGTACATTTACACCGACTTCAATAACTGTTGTTGAGACAAGAACGTGAATTTTTCCCTGAGCAAAGTCGTTCATAATACAATCCTTTTCTGAAGGCTTCATTTTACCATGTATAAGACCGACATTGTAATCGGGCAGAATACTCTGCAATTTTTCACACACAGATGAGGCATTTTCGAGGTCGCTTTTTTGTGTTTCCTCAATTAACGGACACACAACATAAGCTTGTGTACCGTTTTTCAAGTGTTTTTGTAAAAATGCGTAAATTCTTTGCCTCATATCCTCACCTACCGCAAAGGTTTCAACAGGTTTTCTGCCGGGTGGCAACTCGTCAATTACCGAAATATCCAAATCACCGTAGAGTATGAAAGCAAGAGTTCTCGGAATGGGAGTGGCGGTCATTACAAGGGTATGTACACCCTCGCCCTTACCTGAAAGCCTTGCACGTTGTGTAACTCCGAAACGGTGCTGTTCATCTGCAATTACAAGTCCGAGCTTAGAGTATTCCACACTCTCCTGAATAAGTGCATGAGTTCCTATAATAATATTATATTCGCCCGATTTGATTTTTTCATATATATCTTTTTTCTTTTTTGTACTTCCTGTTAAAAGGCATATGTTAATACCGGTGTTTTTGAAAAATTCACAAAAGGTTTCAAAATGCTGTGCGGCAAGAATTTCTGTAGGTGCCATGATTGCTGTCTGATACCCGTTTTTTACCGTTGTGTACATGACAGCGGCGGCAACGGCAGTCTTTCCCGAACCAACGTCACCCTGAATAAGCCTGTTCATTGGAACGTCCTTTTTTAAATCATTAAGAATTTCTGAAATTGTCCGTTTTTGAGCGCCTGTCATTTCAAAGGGAAGAGAGGTAATAAACTCGTTAACGCATTGTATGTTATTAAACGGCTCTCGTTTTACCTCGTCCTTTGCCTCTTTTTTATACATAAGCGCAAGCTGAAGAAATAACAGCTCTTCAAAAACAAGTCTGTCTCTTGCGATAAAGAAATCATTAAACACAGCAGGAAAGTGTATGCTGTTTAGTGCAAAATTAATCTCACACAAGCCGTATTTTTGTCTGATATCTGGAGGGATATACTCATCTATCATGCCCATTTTTTTTAATGCTTCACTCATTGCTGAGACAATAACCTTTTGCGTAAGTATTGACCACAGAGGATAAACAGGTACAATTTTACCTGTAAATTTTTCCTTGCCCTCCTGCTCATATATTGGGTTTATCATTTCCTTTTTTCGGGTGTTGGGGTTTATTTTGCCAAAAAAAGAGTATCTGTCACCGACTTTGAATATGTCTTTTACAAATCTGTTATTATACCACGTCACAGACATAATTCCTGTTTCATCCCCCACAGTCATGGAATAAAGCACCATGTTTTTTCTTATCCGTTTTTCCATTATGGGTGAGATTACAGACGCAGTAACAAGAACATTTTCGCCGGGCAGACAGCTTACAATATTTTTTGCGTGTGTTCTGTCCTCATAGTCTCTGGGAAAGTAATAAATCAGGTCATAAATTGTGTGTATTCCCTTTTTTTCAAATTGTTTGGCTCTTGTTTCACCTATGCCATGCAGTGAACGTAAATCACACATATAAATCCCCCTTTCACATTAAACTAAGGGGCTGTATATACAGCCCCTTTACTTTTATTCGACAGAAATAATATAAGAATACAATGCCTGACCGCCATATTTTACCGAAATTTCACAGTCGGGGAATTTATCCTCAAGCTCTGATAAAACTTCTTCTGCGTTTTCCTTGCTTATATCCTCGCCATAGTAAACGGTTATAAATTCGCTGTCATCGTCGGACATTTCATCAATAAGGGAGAATAACACCTCTTTTGTGTCATGACCTGCAATTGTAATTTTATTCTCATTCATTCCGAGAATATCGCCCTCTTTGATTTCAAGCTCATCTATCTGAGTATCTCTGACAGCAAATGTAATCTGACCGCTCTTTATCTCATTAATAGCTTTATTCATGGCATTTTCGTTCTTTTGGGCATCCTTATTTTCAGAGAAAGCAAGCATAGCACTCACACACTGCGGAATGGTTTTAGTTGGTATTACCACAATGTTTTTGTCTGAAATCTCTTTTGCCTGATTAGCCGCCATTATAATATTTTTATTATTAGGGAACACAAAAATTGTGTCTGCATTTAGCTGATTAACGGCATTGATTATATCGTCAGTACTTGGGTTCATGGTCTGACCGCCTGCAATTACCTTGTCAATTCCAAGATCCTTGAAAATCTCAACAAGACCGTCTCCCACGCATATTCCCACAAAAGCATAAGGCTTTTTCTCAGCAGGTGCCTGCTCTGGTTCAGCAGAAATAATGCTTTCATGCTGATGCTTCATGTTGTCAATCTTAATATTTATAAGACTTCCGAGTAATACAGCCTTTTCAAGCACATATCCGGGATTGTTTGTGTGAATATGCACCTTTACAATATCTTCATCATCTATTACAAGCATACAATCGCCCTTGGTTTCAATTGCTTTTCTGAAATTGCCTGTGTTAACATCTTTAGATGACTTTTCTACTATAAACTCTGTGCAGTACATATATTTGATATTCTTTGTATCTACTGCACTTTGTGCTGTTGCCTGTGCCTTTGCCTCAACAGGCATATTTGCCTCAATAATCTTTTCATTTTCGAGGTAATAAAGTGCGCCTTGTAAAAAGAATATCCAACCCTGACCGCCTGCGTCTACAACTCCTGCTTTTTTTAGCGCAGGTAACATTTCAGGTGTTTTTTCAAGAGCTTTGTTTCCTTTATTTAAAGCATATGAAAGAACAGCCGTAACATCGTCTGTTTCTAAAGACTTAGTAACAGCGGCTTTTCCTATCTCACGTGCAACTGTTAAAATTGTTCCCTCTGTCGGTTTCATAACTGCCTTATATGCAGCATCCGAGCCTTTTGTGAGAGCCAGGGCAAATTGTTTTGCATCACAGCTGTCAAGCCCCTTCAAGCCCTTTGAAATCCCTCTGAAAAACTGTGACAAAATAACACCCGAATTTCCTCTTGCACCTCTTAGTGTTGCATATGACATGGCGTCAGCAACCTTTGTAACAGAAGGTGTAACAAGCTCCTGCAGTGATTTTGCCATAGCAGTAACCGTCATTGACATATTAGTGCCCGTATCACCATCGGGAACAGGGAAAACATTTAATTCGTCAACTGTATTTTTATTGTTATATAAGCAATTGGCACCTGAAATCATCATCTGTGCCAGTAGCTTTCCGTCTATTCTGTTAATAGTAATCTCCTCCAAACATAAGAATATCAGAAACTAATCCTGTACACGAACCGATTCCACCATTACGTTGACCTTTGAAACCTTCAAACCGGTATTGCTTTCGGTTTTATATTTTACATTGTTAACGATGCTGTCGCAGATTGCGTTTATATTAACACCGTATTCCACCATAATGTGCAGGCTGATAACAATACCGCCGTCATTTACCTCAACCTTAATGCCCTTTGTCATGCTGTCGGGCTTTAAAAGACTGGCAATTCCGTCCTTTTTACTCCTTGACGCCATACCAACAACGCCGTAGCATTTGTTTGCAACTGCACCGGCAATTGAGGCAATAACATTGTTATCAACAAGGATATCTCCGTATTCACTGTTGATTTTAATAGCCAAAGAAATCAATCCTTTCTGTGATAAAATAAGCTCAAATTATACGAGCTTGCATAAATCCAATTCTATTTTACTATATTTTCTTCATTTAGTCTATACCTAAATTGAAATTTAATAAGAATTTTTTAAAATTTATAAAAAATTATCACACTACAATTGAAATTTTATTAAAATTAATATATAATAGGTAGAGAAACTGTCGAAAAAGAGGTGAAAGGATGGCACCTAACAGAAAATATACATATTTAAAAGAGTATACAGACCAGATGCCTGATTTTGTTGGTGAGTATATAATAGAATACTATAACGGTGAGAGTATCAACACGCAAATCGGATATGCCATAGATGTCAGAGTATTTTTAAATTATTTAAGACTTGAGGTGTTGGACGGTGTCGAAAATATTAAGGATATAACCGTAAAGGACATTGACAATTTAAAGGTAACGCATCTTATGAGGTTTAAGCAGTACCTGAAGGAATATACACAGGAAAGCACAACACCAAAGGGGAGACCTGTAACAAGAGTGTATAAAAATTCGGCATATGGAATAAACAGAAAAATGTCTGCTGTGAGAGGAATGTTTATATATCTTTATAAAACCGAGCAGATAAAGGAGAACATAACGGATAAGGTTGATTTTGCAAAGCTCCACCATAAAATAAAAAAACGTCTCACCTCACAGGAAACCTGCGACCTGCTTGATGTAATATTTGCAGGCGAGAAATATTACGAAGGAAGAAAGCTCAGCGAGTATAAGAGAAGAAAGGTAAGGGATATTGCAATATTTACAACCTATCTTGGTACGGGAATACGAGTAAGTGAGCTTATAAATTTGAATATCGAGGATTTGGATTTGCCTAATAACACAATAATAGTAACCCGTAAGGGCGGAGACCAGCAGGAGATATTTTTGCCGTACCAGGTAAAGGAAGCGATAGAGGCTTATTTTGACTATGCCGAAAATGTTGAGGGACGTGATATGGACAGGGGAGTTCTTTTTATGAGCAGAAATAAAAAGAGGTTCACTCCTGCAGGTGTCGAAAAGCTGTTAAAGGACTATTGCCACACTGTCGGAATAACTAATCCCGACAAGACAAGACCTCATGCCCTAAGACGTACCTTTGCCTGTCAGCTTTTAGAGGACGGAGTGGATATAAAAATGGTTGCCGAGCTGTTGGGACATAAAAATATAGAAGTAACTCATAAATATTACGCACAGTATAACTCACTTGCAAGAAAGGAGCTTATGCTCTCGCAATCACCTGTGCCACAGGAAATTTACAATTCAAAAGATGAGGAAAAAGATGAATAAGCTTATTAATATAGTAAAGAAAAATCCAATAGTATGTATCGCATGGGCGCTTGCAATTGTGACCTGTTTCATGGTTCCGCCCGACAAAGAGTATTTTGCATACTTTGATTATAAAACACTTGTGTGTCTGTTTTGTGCGTTGAGTGTTGTGTGTGCATTGAAAAATATATATTTCTTCAGAATAGTTGCTCAAAAGATAATTTGTGTGTTTAAAAATACACGTTCTGCAATAATTGCTCTTGTGTATATAACCTTTATAGGCTCAATGTTAATTGCAAATGATATGGCGCTTATAACATTTTTACCGCTCGGATATTTTGTTCTGTCTGACACAAATCATAAGGAGCTCATGTCTTTTACATTTATAATGCAGAATATTGCGGCAAACCTCGGCGGAATGCTGACGCCGTTCGGAAACCCTCAAAACTTATACCTTTATTCCTATTTTAATATACCCACAGCAGAATTTTTTAAAATCATGTTCATTCCTTTTATTGTGTCTGTGACATTAATCACAATATGTTGCCTGTTTGTGAAAAGGGAAGAGCTTGCTCTCACATCGGGAGAAGGTGATTTGCAATTAAATAGGAGGAAAAGCATAATATACATAATATTATTTGTGCTGTCTGTGGCAATAGTTTTTAATGTAGTAAACTTTATTGTGGGTGCTGTTATAATCACTGCGGCAATAATTTATTTTGACCGTGAGGCTTTTTCGGACGTTGACTACGGCTTGTTGCTGACCTTTTGTGCGTTCTTTATCTTTTCGGGAAACCTTGCAAGAGTTGATGCAATAAAAAACCTGCTCACAGGAGCGGTTGAAAATAATACGTTGCTTTTTTCTGTTCTGTCCTGTCAGATTATCAGTAACGTGCCGAGCGCAATACTGCTCGCAAAGTTTACAGCCAACTACCCGGCGCTGCTCATTGGTGTAAATATAGGCGGTGCAGGAACACTCATTGCGTCACTTGCAAGTCTTATAACACTCGGACAGTATTCCAAATATAATCCGGGCAAGGCCAAAAATTATATAATGCAGTTTTCGATATATAACTTTTCAATGCTCGCAATTCTTTTTGCAGTGTCAATGCTTGTGCTGTAATGTTTCATAATATTTTACACTAATATTGCAATTCATAAAACATATATGCAATTGTAACAAAACGACCTCAAAAAAAACTGACAAAGAATAATAAATTTTAAAAAAGCAAAACAAAATATGTTTTTTTCGAACTAACTATTGACAAGCGAAAATAAAAAGTGTAAAATAAGCGATAATGAGACAAGATATGCCAATATAACGCATTTATGTCCCTCGTGTTTCAGAGCTGATACAGAATTATTTTGACAATATTACTGTTTTATAGTGATATTACAACGATATTTTTCTTTGTCAGCAATTTTACAGTTATATTACAACTGTAAAAAGTGCATTGACTTATCACCGTAAGGTGTGTTATAATCAGTGCATAGTCAGAGAATAGTCAAGTCTCTGACGTACATAAGTAGTCCGTTTGCAGAGAAAGGGTGCATTCAGGACTTCAGTCAATCCCTTTCAAACAAATAAATTTAAGGAGGATTTGAGACTATGAAAAAGAATCTCAAAAAGGCAATTTCAGCTGTTATCGCATTGGCTGTTTCTGCAAGCTTAGTTCCTGCTACATTCGCTGCTAAGATCGCATTGACAGACGTTGCTGACACAGCATCTTATGCAACTGCAGTTAACACATTGGTTGCATTGGACGTTATCAACGGTTATGATGACGGAACATTCTTACCGGATAACTTAATCACAAGAGCAGAGGTAACTAAGGTTATCGTTGCTGCACTTAATCAGACAGCAGCTGCTGAAGGTATGACAGGTGCTACAGAGTTTACAGACGTAGCTGCAGACTTCTGGGCAAACGGTTTTATCAACGCAGGTACACAGATCGGCTTTATCAACGGTATGGGCGATGGCACATTTGCTCCACAGGAC
Source organism: Clostridia bacterium (assembly GCA_017420825.1). Lineage (GTDB taxonomy): Bacteria > Bacillota > Clostridia > UBA1381 > UBA1381 > RGIG1988. The sequence goes on along the minus strand of JAFQNU010000207.1, from coordinate 783 downwards.
AATGTTACATATGCACAGGTTGTTAAAATGCTCGTATCTTCATTAGGATATGAAGATTATGCACAGTACATGGGCGGATGGCCTAACGGTTATCTTTCAATCGCAGCTTCAGAGGGTGTTACAGACGGTGTTAAGGCTAACGCTAACGACGCTGTAACAAGAGCTCAGGTTGCTCAGCTCGTTTACAACGCATTGAATACTCCTATCGTTGAAAGCATCGGTATGGAATATTCATCAACAGGTATCCTCGTTCCAAAAATCGCTAAGCAGGACGGTAAGAGCGACGATACATACTATAAGACACTTTTGACAGAGAACTTTGATGCATACCTCGTTGAAGGTTATGTAACAGATACTCACAAGGGTGGCACACTTGACGTTGACCAGGTAACATTTGGTGTTGCTAAGTCAAAGAAGTATGACCATGATATATTAGGTGAAATCACAACAACAAATGATATTACAAAGGTAGAGGAGCTTACACCTGTTTATGTTGGTGACACAGATGCTGCTGCTTATCAGAACGTTTATGCAACAGCTATAATCATGGTTGACGAGTATGATGATTATGTATTAATCAGCTTTGCTCCTTCAGGCAAGAACAAGACTGTTACATTCACATCTGACTTACTCGATACTTCAGATTATGAAGATTCAGATGATAATTTCATTGATGATGCATTTAAAGATGCAACAGACAACTTCTTGATGGTTTTTGCTTCAGAGACTGCTAAGAATTCAACAAAGTATCAGCTCCAGACAACTGGTACAACTACCAAGACT
>JAFQNU010000206.1 GCA_017420825.1 Clostridia bacterium | reverse complement strand
CGGGAATTGCTTTTATGACTGTTTCATCGAGCTCTAAAACTCCTCCAAGAGTGCCGCCCGCCTTTCTGATAAGCTCATGCGCCTGTATATTTGTATTTATTCTCGGTATGGTTACATACAACAGCATTTCAAGTATTTCATGGTCCTGCATATTTTCACGACCTGTTCTGAACTTTTCACGCATACGCTGTCTATGTCCCTGATTAAGATTTTCTTCTTTTGTTTGTTTTTCCATTTCGTCCTCCGTTAGTCAATTTCATCAAGTGTGCCGAACTCATAACCCTGTGCCCGCGCATAGTCTATGACATCACCCAACGCCTCTGTGTTGTCCTTCGACACCGCATGCAACAGCAATACTGCACCGTCATGAAGATATGGCGTTATCTCGGAAAATGCATAATGGCTTCCTTTCTGATTGTTAACATTCCAGTCGGGATATGCAAAGCTCCAAAATACCGTTCTGAAACCCAAATCCCTGCTGATTGCAAGCACTTTCTGAGAAAACTCCCCCTCAGGCGGACGCATATATTTCATATCATATGAATACAGCTCCTTAACTATTTTATTTAATTCTGTAAGTTCCTCAATTATATTCTCACTTACCGCCATTTTAGGGAGGTTCGGGTGATTTACAGTATGATTGCCCACGATATGCCCCTCATCAATCATTCTTTGAATAAGCCCGGTTTCCTTCTTTGCATACGGGCCTGTTACAAAGAATGCCGCAGGTACATTTTTCTCCTTTAACACATCAAGTATTTTTGCTGTATAGCCGTTTTCGTAACCCTCATCAAAGGTCAGGTAAAGACGTTTCGGCTTTTGATTATTCATATAAAATGAGTCGTACTCCAAAAGTATATCCTTTTGTTGTTGCGGCATTTCAGGTTCAGCACCCTTTACCTTTTTTATACCCCAGCCTATACCCTTGTTGTCAAGCTCATCATATTGGACATACGCCCCCGAATTTGACGCAACATATTCGTCTGTTGTCTCAATAAACACACCTACACATACCGCTAAAAGCGATGCTGATAACATTACCAAAATATTTTTTCTCATTATTGCCTCCGATTATAATTTTTTTGTTGAAATTAATCGATTTTTGTTGTATAATTATGTTACCATGCAATGAAGAGGTGTATTATATGTCGTCCGAACTGAATTTTAAACGTCAACTCCGCAATAACAAGCGAAAACGAAAAATCAAAAATAATTTGATACTTTTTGTGCTTTCCTTGATTATTATAACTGTTTTTATTCTTTGTGTAAAGGGTATTTTTACAAATTTTAAAAATAATTCCAAGGAACCGACACAATTTATCTTTAACGGATATGTATATCCCGAACCACCGCCAAAAAACGACGATATGATGAAGGACTTAAAAAGGGGTGACGGGGTAAAGACTGCTTATCTGACCTTTGATGACGGCCCTAATGAAACCGTTACTGTACGTGTGCTTGATATTCTGAGAAAGTATAACATCAAGGCAACCTTTTTTATGGTCGGTACTCTGATTGAGAAAAATTCCCATGTTGCACGCAGAATTTATGACGAGGGACACCTTCTTGCAAATCACTCATATTCACATAATTACAGTGAATTATATGCGGATAAGGATGGCTTTATGAATCAAGTCAACAAAACACAGGAATTAATTAACGGGATAGTAAAACGTGATGATTACCCGAAAATTTTTCGTTTTCCGGGCGGCGGCTTTGACACCGGAAAATACGGTCCGCAAAAACAGGAATACAAGCTACTCTTAAACGAAAATAAATTCCGTTACTGTGACTGGAACTCCATGACAGGTGATGCAGAAACATCAACCCCGACATACGAACAAATTATGAAAACCATAAAATCTACAACAAGAGGACAGGAGGACTCGGTAATTCTTCTCCATGACGCACTTGCAAAAAAAATAACCCCTGAAACACTTGCGGAAGTTATTGAGTATCTTATTTCACAAGGATATGTGTTTGATACCATAGATAATATCTAAAAAAATACGGTTGCCGTACAAATTGTATGGCAACCGATTTTTGTTATATAATTAGCAGATACCCTGAGCCATCATAGCCTCTGCAACCTTGATAAATCCTGCAATGTTTGCACCTGCAACAAGGTTATAGCCAAGACCGAACTCTTCTGATGCTTTAGCTGCACTGTCATGGATATTAACCATGATATTCTCAAGCTGAGCATATACCTGTTCGGGTGAGAATACTGTGTGACCTGCATTCTGTCCCATTTCGATACATGAACAAGCAACACCGCCTGCATTTGCAGCCTTTGAAGGTCCTAAAACTACGCCGTTCTTCTGCAAGTATGCCATTGCATCGTTTGTTGTAGGCATATTTGAGCCTTCGCAAAGGAACTTACAGCCGTTCTTGACCATGATTTCTGCTTCCTTCATTGTGATTTCATTCTGAGTTGCACAAGGAATATACAAATCAGCTTTAACACCCCATGGCTTTTCACCGGGGAAGAATTTAGCATTCGGGAACTTTTCAGCATAAGGAGCACAGATATTTTTGCCTGATGCTCTCAATTCAAGCATGAAATCTTCCTTTTCCTTTGTTGAAACACCGTCAGGGTCATATATGTAACCGTCAGGGCCTGAAATTGTAACAACCTTAGCGCCAAGCTGGTTGAGCTTTTGAACTGTTCCCCATGAAACGTTACCAAAGCCTGATACTACAACCTCTTTACCCTTTAACTCTTCACCAAAGTGCTTGAGCATTTCTCTTGCAAAGAATACGATACCGTAGCCTGTTGCCTCTGTTCTGCCCTTCAAACCGCCGTATGACAAGCCCTTACCTGTCAAAACGCCCTCATATACGTTTTTGAGTCTCTTATACTGACCGAACATATATCCGATTTCCTTTGCACCAACACCAAGGTCACCTGCAGGAACATCTGTTTCAGCACCGATATGTCTGTAAAGCTCGGTCATGAATGACTGACAAAATCTCATAATTTCTGCGTCTGATTTGCCTGTTGGGTCAAAATCAGCACCGCCCTTACCGCCACCGATTGGCAAGCCTGTAAGACTGTTTTTGAAAATCTGCTCAAAGCCAAGGAACTTGATAATTCCAAGATATACGTTCGGAGCAAATCTCAAACCGCCCTTGTAAGGTCCGATTGCACTGTTAAACTGAACACGATATCCTCTGTTAACCTGAACGTTTCCGTTGTCGTCCACCCAGGGAACTCTGAACATAATCTGTCTCTCAGGCTCTACTATTCTCTCAAGTAATGCAGCCTTTTCATATTCAGGGTGCTTTTCGATTACGGGAGCAAGGCTCTCCAAAACCTCTGTTGCTGCCTGAATAAATTCAGCCTGTTCTGCGTTTTTCTTTTTCAAGTCTTCAAGAACTCTTTCAATGTATGACATAAAAAAACTCCATTCCGCCGCCCCGTACGGCATTTTATTTTTCTTCTTACCACGGGAGACGGTAAGAATATAACCTGTGTCCGGTTTCGGAGGAAATCAGGTACAGGCAATGTATTAATATGTATAGAATATTATAGCACTGTTTTGCAACGAACGCAAGAGGATATTTCAAAAAAATTACCTTTATTTGAAAATTATCTGAATTTTTGACATAATTTTACTCTTTTCTTTCAAATTTTGTATGCAACACATATAATAATTTGCCATTCTTACTATGTATATTTGCGCTTTTACATTAAAATAACACAAATATGTTGCTGTTGCAATGCACAAAATCGGGGATTTGCCTATTGACTTTTCTTGTGTTTTGGAATATCATATAAATATTAAACTAATGAAAGGCTATATACTCTTATGTATAAAATATTAAAAAAAGAAGAATTAAATTCTCAGATATTTTTAATGACGGTTGAGGCACCGTTAGTTGCAAGACGTGCCCAGCCGGGTCAGTTTATTATTTTGAGAATTGACGAATACGGAGAACGAGTTCCCTTCACTATTTCAGACTTTGACAAGGATGCGGGAACTGTTACAATAATTGTTCAAACTCTCGGAAAGACAACAAAACAGTTGTCTGAGCTTTCGGAGGGCGACTGCATTTTAGACTTTGCAGGACCTCTTGGAATGCCTACAAAGCTTGACGGTTTAAAAAAGGTATGTGTAATTGGCGGAGGTCTTGGCTGTGCTATTGCGTATCCGCAGGCGAAAAAACTAAAAAAACTCGGTGCTGATGTTACGGTTATTTCAGGCTTCAAGACTAAGGATTTAATAATTCTTGAAAACGAGCTTGGTTTAGTATCTGACAAGCTTGTTATTACCACAGACGACGGCTCAAATGGTACACAGGGCTTTGTTACCGACAGATTAAAGGAAGAGCTTTTGTCGGGCGAAAAATTTGATGAGGTTATTGCAATCGGGCCATTACCTATGATGCGTGCTGTTTGCAATGTTACAAAGGAATATAACATTCACACTACCGTTTCAATGAACCCTATCATGATAGACGGAACGGGAATGTGCGGCGGCTGCAGAGTTATTGTGGGCGGAGAGACAAAATTTGCGTGCGTTGACGGCCCTGATTTTGACGGTCATCTCATAGATTGGGAAACAGCAATTAACAGACAGCATATGTTTAAGGAATATGAACAAAAATCACTGCACAAATGTCGAGTAAGAGATACATTGTAATTTAGAAAGGGAAATTTCATGCCTAATATGTCTTTAAAGAAAAATCCTATGCCCGAACAAGCGGCGGACGTAAGAAACAAAAACTTTTTTGAGGTCACCTGCGGTTACACCGAGGAAATGGCACTTGACGAGGCACAAAGATGCTTGAACTGTAAAAATCCCGCCTGTATGGAGGGTTGTCCCGTTGCGGTTAAAATTCCTGATTTTATCAGGCTTATTCTAGACAGGGATTTTGAGGGAGCATACAAAAAAATCACCGAAACCAACTCACTCCCTGCAGTTTGCGGAAGAGTTTGTCCACAGGAAAGGCAGTGCGAGTCAAGATGTGTCAGAGGAATTAAGGGCGAGAGTGTTGCAATCGGCAGACTGGAGCGATTTGTTGCGGACAGACATCTGCAATCAGGGGATACAGCAATTGATATTCCAAAGCCCAACGGCAAAAAAGTTGCCGTAATCGGTTCAGGCCCTTCAGGACTTACGGCCGCAGGTGATTTGGCTAAGCTTGGTTATGATGTTACCATTTATGAAGCCTTTCACACAGCAGGCGGTGTTTTAATGTACGGAATACCGGAGTTCAGACTCCCCAAGGATATCGTACAAAAGGAAATTGACAAGCTTGTTAAAATGGGAGTTAAAATTGAGACAAATGTAATTATAGGAAAAACTATCCTTGTTGATGAGCTTTTTGATGAATTTGGATATGACGCTGTTTACATAGGCACAGGCGCAGGCTTGCCTTCATTTATGGGAATTGAGGGCGAAGCTTTAAACGGAGTGTATTCTGCAAACGAGTTTTTAACAAGAATTAATCTCATGAAGGGTTATAAATTCCCCGAATATGACACACCTGTTTATGTGGGTAAAAATGTAGCTGTATTCGGAGGCGGCAATGTCGCTATGGATGCCGCACGTTCAGCAAAAAGACTTGGTGCTGAAAATGTTTATATAATCTACCGTCGTGGTAAGGAAGAGCTTCCTGCAAGGTTTGAAGAGGTTATGCATGCAGAGGAAGAGGGCATTATATTTATGCTTTTAAAAAATCCTACTCGCTTTATCGGTGATGAGAAAGGAAAATTAACAGGTGTTGAGCTGATTTCAATGAAGCTTGACGAGCCTGACGAGGGTGGCAGACGAAAGCCTGTTCCGATAGAAGGCTCCAACGAAATAGTTGATATAGATACTGCAATTGTTTCTATCGGTCAAACTCCCAATCCACTTATCAAGAAAACAACCGACGGTCTTGAAACAAATAAAAGAGGCTGTATTGTAACAGATGAATCGGGTGCAACATCAAAACCGCTTGTGTACGCAGGAGGCGATGTTGTAACAGGTGCGGCAACGGTTATCCTTGCAATGGGCGCAGGAAAAACCGCCGCAAAGGCAATTGATGAAAAGCTAAGATAATGAAACGGTTGAACGAAACTCGTTCAACCGTCTTTATTATTTATATAAAGCCAAATCCGTGAGTGCAATGTGTGATTTATTGTCTCCTTTTATCTTCACCGTCAATTGATTTACCCCTGAAACATCTATATCAAAGCTGAAAGGCATTGAGGAATTAACTGCTGTTGCCTTATGTAACAGCTCACCGTCTCCGTAGAAAAATATGTCATTATCTGCTGCACTGCAATTTTCTTCTTTACCCCATGTTGCTATATCATATGCCTTTGGAACTACGATTTTTCCTTTCAGATTTTTATACTGGCTGTTTAACGGATACGCAATCAAAATATTACTTT
>JAFQNU010000028.1 GCA_017420825.1 Clostridia bacterium | reverse complement strand
TTTAATTTCTTCAAAAAGCTTGTCAACTCTTTTTCCTGTTTTTGCCGAAATAAAGATTATAACAGCATAAGACATAAAAGCAAATTCCTCGCGTATGCGGTTTTGGAACTCTTTCATTGTTTTGGAGTCTTTTTCTGCTATATCCCATTTATTAACTGCTATAATACAAGCCTTACCTTGTTCGTGGGCATAGCCTGCGATTTTTGTGTCCTGCTCGGTTATACCCTCGGTTGCATCTATCATTATGATACAGACATCAGAACGGTCTACTGCTGAAAGCGAACGGACAACACTGTAACGTTCAACAGTTTCATTAATTTTTCCTCTTTTTCTCATTCCTGCGGTGTCTATAAACAAATATCTGTCCTCACCTCTTGTAAATCTTGAGTCAATTGCATCTCGTGTTGTTCCTGCAATATTTGATACAATGAGCCTGTTTTCACCAAGAATTTTGTTAATTAGAGATGATTTTCCTGCATTCGGTCTGCCGATAACCGCAACCTTTATCTCTTCCTCATTTTCAGAGGTGTCTGCATTTTCAGGAAACTGCTTGCAAACCTCATCAAGCAAATCACCCACACCAAGTCCATGTGTGGAGCTTATTGCAATCGGGTCACCAAGTCCGAGATTATAAAATTCATAAAACTCAAACGGCGGCTCACCAATATTATCCACCTTATTAACTGCAAGAACTATCTTCTTTTTTGCCTTTAATAACATTGATGCCACATCACTGTCATTGGCAGTCAGTCCATCTCTTACGTTAACCAAAAAGATAACAACATCTGCCATCTCAATTGCAAGCTGTGCCTGTGCTCTCATCTGAGATAATATTTCGTCCTTACTTGACGGTTCAATACCGCCTGTATCTATTAAAGTGAAGTTTTTATCAAGCCACACCGCATCAGCATAAATTCTGTCTCTTGTAACTCCCGGCGTGTCCTCCACTATACTTATTCTTTGTCCTGTTATTTTATTAAACAATGTTGATTTCCCCACATTAGGTCTGCCAACAATAGCAACTGTCGGTTTCATTTTGTTCTTCCTTTCCTATCTAAAATTCCAATTCCACACCTGTAATCTTTTCTATAAATTCATAGCCGTCACTGTTTATAGGTACAACCTCACAGCCAAGCGCATTACACAACTCATCAAGCGTTACGTCATCTAAAAATACATCTTCTTCCGCTCTTAGCATTGATGACGGTATAAATGCAGTTTCTCCAAGTTCTTTATCTTCAAGCTGTTTTATTATATCCTTTCCTACAACCAATCCCGAAACACTGACACCCCCGCCAAAAAATTCATTTTTAATCGGGTACACTTTTATATTTAGTCCCTCACATACTTCAGTCAATCTGTTGCAAAGTCCCAAAATATATTTATACGCAAGCTCACCTGTTATAACTGATACGGTTTTCTTTTTTCTTTTTTTACCAAAAAGCTTCAAGCCTGCATCAAATTCCTCGCTCATGCTTGCCATAAGCCCTACTCCGTTTTCTATCTGCGGAAATCCCTCATATTCCTCTGCTTTCGGAATTGGCAGTTTTGCATTTATATAAAACTCGTCCGACAAATATACAAAACGTGTCCCAAGTTCCTCTAAAAGCTCTGTTTGCCACTCCTCAACCTGTCTGACCACATCATATGAGCTTCTTGCATCATATGCCTTTAACTCACACAAGCCCTTTCTGTGTGCCGTCAATCCAACAGGTACAACCGATAAGCTTTCAACATACGGGTGAAGATTTGCAAGGTCATTTATGGTTCTGTCAAGCTCGTCCCCATCATTATAGTCTCTGCACAACACAATCTGACAGTTCATATATATGTTATTATCTGCAAATTTCTTCATAATCTCATATATTCTGCCTGCATTCCTATTTTTCAGCATTTCAACTCTTAAATCTGAATTTGTTGTATGCACAGATATATTAATTGGTGATATCCTCATTTTTATAAGTCTGTCAATATCATTATCACTCATATTAGTAAGTGTTACATAATTTCCCTGCAAGAATGACAGTCTCGTATCATCGTCTTTAAAATATACCGTTTCTCTCATACCCTCAGGGAGCTGGTCTATAAAGCAAAAAATACATTTGTTTTTGCAATGCTGAGGCTTATCAATCAGAGAATTTTCAAATTCTATTCCTAAATCCTCATAATCATTTTCTATTGTTATCTCTTCTCTGTCTCCGTTTGTTTTAAGAACATCAAGCACAACCTCACTCTCTGAGGTTAAAAATCTATATTCAAGTATATCGTAAAATTCGTTTCCGTTAAGGCTGAGTATTATGTCTCCTGCCTCTAGTCCTGCCTCCTCAGCATATGACTCAGGCTCTACATACCCAACAACTGTTCTTTTGTCCAATTACCCTATTCCTCTCATTCTGCATTTTAATCCAATATATATTTTCCCACAAATTTACAAAATAATCAAGTCTTTTTAGAAAAAATATAAAATTAATTTGACATTTCGACTATGCTTATTGACAAATCAAAATAAAAGATGTAATATTTATAAGAAAGTACAAATATTAAGGAGGTCATTATGCTTAGCTTAGAT
>JAFQNU010000205.1 GCA_017420825.1 Clostridia bacterium | reverse complement strand
ATGGAAGAAATATGGAATATATTCTAATAGGCACAATAGTTGCAGTCGTTGTGATTGCCACTGTTTTGATAATAAATAAAAGAAAAAAAACAAGAGAAGAAAGCTCAACAGGTATTGAGCAGATACCTGTGACGGAGGAGGCAAAAGATAACGAACAAGAGGGAAAAAAGGAAAAACCTCAAACTGCACCTCTTGATGCACAAATCCGTTTTATTGTTGAAAAACAGATTATACCGATGAAGCTGAATACAGACCCTATATATATAACAACCTCAATAATAGCTGAAAAGGGGAAGTATATTAATAACTTTTACAAAAATCTATACGCACAGCAAAAAAAGGAATGTCCTTATTCAGATGATGATTTTACTGTGAGTAAGCCATATAAGATTGGCGGTGCACAGGCTGTTAAAATAGATATGCCGCAAAAGAATATTGCTGTGCAGTTAGCTAAAAGTGCATACATTATATATAACGAAAGCTTTACTAAGGTTGCATGGGTGAGTGAGGAGCTTTGCCCTGATGGGTTATACAGACTCTTTTCGCATATTGATTCCGAACGTGAGGATTTGGGAGTTGTCGGTGATGACATTGAAGAAAAGCTTATAAATTTAGTGGAAGATGAAGAAATAAAACAGGAAAAGTTTTCGGATGTGCTTGATAAGCTTATGTTATCTGCTCCTGTTGCTAAAAAGGCTTTGCCCACAGACCCGCAGGAAATAAAGCAACACAGTGCGGTATTTATGAATGCTCTTATGCATACTCAAAAATTAAAGCAGGAGGGTAAGCGGGACGAAGCCCTAAAGCTTATAAAACAGATAATTATTACCGAGGCACCGCAATATATTAACAGTAATGAGAAGATGTATCATTGCTTCAGAAATACCTATGAGGTGTTACTCTATGCAAATCTTTATCACCCTGTAAATCACGAGACGGGTGAGAAAAAACAGCTTGAGGCTATGCAGGTTGATATGGCAGGTGCATATCTGATATTAGGTGCTATGATGCTTGAAGAAAAAAAGTACGATGAGGCAATTGAAATTATGCTAAAGGCAGCAGAGGCAAATCCTGTAAATGTTCAGATTATGTTTGCTCTTGCCGATGCATATAAAGGAAACAGATTTTTAAAGTCATATCTTGCAACTGTAAAAAAAGCTCATGTATGTGCCTATAAAAAGGCGGATATTGCAAGAATTTACAGATATTATGCACATTATTACTGTGAAATAAAGGAGTTTGAGCTTGCTTGGGCACTTTTGTGTGCAGGAAGATGCTTTGATTCAGATGATAAGGCATTTAATGAGTGTGTTGAAGCAGTTAAAACGGCATCAGGTGAGGATTTTGAAGAAATGCCAACAGAAAAGGTAAGAGAAATTCTTATTAAAAATGGCATTGCATGGGGTGCAAAGGAGCTTAGTGTAAGCGTTATAAACCTTATGAACAACCAGTTTACTGCTGCAAATAACGAGCAGGGCATAAAAATGTGTGCAGAAATGTTAAAGGAATTACAAATTTGAAAGGTATGATTTTTGTTTGGTTGGTACTATTATAAAGGGTGTAGGCGGAAATTATTTTGTGAAGGCTGAAAATAGCTGTATTTATGAATGCAAGGCGAGGGGGATTTTCAGAAAGGACAAAATCAAACCCATGATAGGGGACAGGGTGGAGATTGAAATTCTTACCGAAACCACAGGAAGTATAGATAAGATTTTTGAAAGAAAATCTTCTTTAATACGTCCGCCTGTTGCTAATATTGACACGGTTATAGTTGTAATGGCGGCAAAAAATCCTGAGCCTGACTATCTTCTTGCTGACAAAATAATACTAATGGCACTTACTAAAAATATAAATCCTGTAATCTGTATTACAAAAACAGATTTAGATAATGGTGATGATATCAAAAAAATATATGAAAAAACAGGTTATAAAATATTTGAGGTATGCAGTGTTGATAATACGGGCATTGATGAGTTAAGAGATTTTTTGAAAAATAAAACAAGTGCTTTTGCAGGTCTTTCAGGGGTAGGAAAATCAAGTCTTTTAAATCTTCTTGTTGAAGATGACCTTGAAACAGGCGAAATCAGCAGAATAAACAGGGGCAGACACACAACACGTCACGTTGAGCTGTTTGAATTAAAGGACGGAGGTTATGTTTTTGATACTCCTGGCTTTAGCTCATTTGAGAATGATGCATTGAAAACCGACTCCCTTGACAGCTTTTACCCTGAAATGAATGAATATACAGGAAAATGTCGGTTTGCGGACTGTGTACACATAAATGAGCCGGGCTGTGCAGTAAAAGAAGCTTTGTCAAACGGCTTGATTTCACAGGTAAGGTACGAAAACTACTGTGCTATACATGAAATTTTAAAACAGTTTAAGGATTGGGAAAACAAATGACAGAAAGGAAGAATAATATGATTTTAGCACCATCAATTTTATCGGCAGACTTTTCAAAGCTTGGAGAATGTGTGGAAAGGACAGAAAGAGCAGGGGCAAAATGGCTCCATATAGATGTAATGGACGGAATTTTTGTGCCTAACATAAGTTTTGGTGCATGTGTTTATAAATCGGTAAGAAATCAGTCAAAGCTGTTTTTTGACGTTCACCTTATGATAACCGAACCGCAAAGATACATAGAGGAATTTGTAAAGGCAGGAGCGGATTCCGTCACTGTTCACGTTGAGGCAACAGAGAAAATAGCCGAGTGTATTGAGTTGATACATTCTTTTGGAATAAAGGCAGGACTGGCACTAAACCCCGAAACTGATGTTGAAAAAATTATGCCCTATGTAAATGATGTGGATATGATTTTGGTTATGAGTGTTCACCCCGGTTATGGCGGTCAGAAGTATATAGAAGATGTCAATGAAAAAATCAGCTTTTTGAGAGAAAAGCTTGGAAATGACTTTAATATTGAGGTTGACGGCGGAGTTAATTCAGAAAATATAAGAAAGGTTTGTGACTTGGGCGCTAACATTATAGTTGCAGGCTCGGCAGTATTTAATGATGATATAGAAGGCTCAACAAGGGAGCTTATCAAAATAGGCAACGGAGGTAATATATGAGAGCAGTCATAATAGGCAACGGAATAATAAACGATTATGGTTATATTGGCGGTAAAATAAGAAAAAACGATTATGTTATATGTGCAGACGGTGGCTACCGCCATGCAAAGGCACTTGGAATACGTCCTGAAGTTGTAATTGGTGATATGGATTCAATCGGTGAGTGTGACTATGACGGTGAGGTTATAAATCTTCCGATCAGAAAAGATTTTACAGACTCCGAAGTGTGTGTAAAATATATTCTGTTAAAGGACTTTGATGAAATTTTGATGCTTGGTTTTACAGGAACAAGAGTAGACCACAGTATTAACAATATATTTCTCTTAAAACAGATTTATGAGGCAGGGAAAAAGGGAAAAATTGTTGATGAGCATAATGAAATAATTTATGCAGAACGTGAAAATACAATTTACGGTGAAAAAGGAGACATAGTTTCAATTATTCCTGTCGGGCAGAATATGTGTGGAATAACAACAAACGGTCTTGATTATCCTCTTAATAATGAGACACTTATTTTCGGGGAAAGCAGAGGAATTAGTAATGTCATGACATCGGGTAAGTGTACTATAAACATTGCATCAGGTACAGGAATAATAGTTAAAACAAGCGATTGACAGATAAAGCCAAATCACATTAGAGGATTTGGCTTTACTTATTTTTTACAAACATTTTACCGTCACATGATTGAAGAATGAAAAAAATGATGATAATATGAGTGTATACTAAATACAAAAGGAGAAACGTATATGGATTTTACAAATGTATTATCATTGGCAGGAGGTCTTGCCTTGTTCCTGTTCGGAATGAACTTAATGGGTGAGGCATTGGAGAAAAGTGCAGGTAATAAATTAAAAGGTATTCTTGAAACTCTTACATCAAGCAGATTGAGAGGCTTGCTTTTAGGTATAGGTGTTACAGCTGTTATTCAAAGCTCATCGGCAACAACTGTAATGGTTGTAGGCTTTGTTAATTCGGGAATTATGGCGCTCAAACAGGCAATCAGTGTTATAATGGGTGCAAATATCGGAACAACAGTAACGGCTTGGATTTTAAGCTTAACAGGTATAAGCGGTGATAATTTCTTTATTACAATGCTAAAGCCGACATCATTTACACCTATTTTAGCGGTTATTGGTGTTATACTATATATGTTCATTAAAAATGAACGTAAGAAAGACATAGGATTAATATTGCTGGGATTTTCGGTTCTTATGTTTGGTATGGATTCAATGTCTGCGGCGGTTAAGCCGTTGGCAGAGATAGATGCATTCAGGAATATATTTTTAATGTTCTCAAATCCTATTCTGGGTGTAATTGTAGGAGCGCTTGTGACAGCAATTATTCAAAGCTCGTCTGCATCTGTCGGAATTTTGCAGGCATTGTCGGCAACCGGTATGGTTACAGTGGGTAGTACAATTCCTATTATAATGGGACAGAATATAGGAACCTGTGTTACAGCATTACTGTCATCTGTGGGAGCAAACACAAACGCAAGAAGAGCGGCAATGGTACATTTGTATTTTAATATAATCGGAACCTTTGCAATACTCATTCTCTTTTACGCACTAAACGCAATATTTCGTTTTGAATTTATAAATACGAATGCAAATCAGCTTACAATTGCAGTAGCGCATTCAACCTTTAACATCTTGTGTACATCAATTTTACTTCCCTTTACAGGTTTTTTGGAAAAGCTTGCAATCAAAACAGTACCGGACAAGCAGGAAAGGGACAAAAATCAGTTGCTTGATGAACGACTTCTTGCAACTCCTACCGTTGCAATTGAAAGATGTAAGAATGTTGCAAAAGCAATGGCACAGTTAAGTGTGGAGTCTTTGAAGAAATCATTTGGACTGCTTACAGCTTATGATGAAAAAATATTGGATGAAATTCATGATGAGGAGAGCAGAGTTGATAAGTATGAGGATGCGATAGGAACATATCTTGTAAGACTTACGGGTAAAAACGTGAACGCCAAGGATGGTAATGAGGTGACAGAGCTATTACATCTTATAGGTGATTTTGAAAGACTTTCAGACCATGCTGTAAATATAGCAAAGTCAGCAAGGGAAAAGTATGAGAAGAAAATTGTGTTTTCCGAACAGGGAGAACAGGAATTAAAGACAATGGTTTCGGCAGTTTCGGAAATACTTGATAAGTCGTTAAAATGCTTTGAGAGAAACGACACACAAATAGCTGCTGAAATAGAACCGCTTGAACAGGTCATAGACGGAATGAGAACAGAGCTTAAAAAACGTCATGTAGCAAGGTTACAACAGGGACAGTGTACAATAGAAGTCGGATTTGTATTCTCGGATATAATAACATATCTTGAAAGAATTGCAGACCACTGTTCAAATATTGGCGGTTGTGTTATAGAAATCGAAAATGATGAGCTTATGATGCACGATTATACTAAGCGTATTAAAGATTCAGTATTTAATAATAAATTCGATGAGTATCAAAAGAAGTATGCGTTATAAAATTTGAGGGACGGTTTTGAAACCGCCCCTCGAACTTTTAATCCCATGTGGTTGTATTGAGGCAGTATTCGCTTGCAGGCATTTCATTTCTGTCCAGATAAGCCTTTTCATATAGCGGATTTAAACGTATATTTTCTATTGACATTTTTTGAAGTAAACCTGAAAAATCGGTGCTCCTTATAAAATTTACACTGTTGTGCATACAAACATCTCCTTTTGTTTAATATTTTAAGCTATTTTGAAATTGATAAACAAAATTTCCGACTGAAATATTTTCCTGATTGGTTTTGTTTCATATATTTTCAACGCAGGCATATAATATTTATGAATTAAATAAAGGGGTTGATGTGAACGTGTCAGTTTTAGAGTATTTTCCGGGAGCTAACACGCCCGAGGGATTTTTTTCTTATTATGATGATATCTTAAAGAGTCATGAGGCACAGAGGATAATTGTTTTAAAAGGAGGTCCGGGAACAGGAAAATCTACCTTTATGAAAAAAATTGCAAAACATATTAATTCACTCGGCTATGATACAGAGCTTTTGCATTGCTCATCAGATCCAAATTCACTCGATGGTGTTTGCTCGCGAGAAAAAGGCTTTTTAATTCTTGATGGTACTTCGCCGCATATTGTTGATCCTAAGTGTCCTGGTGCGGTTGATGAAATAATAAATCTTGGTGAATGTTGGGATAAGGAAAAAATAAAAAAGCATAAGAAAGAAATAATAGAAACGGGAGAGCAAATTTCATCGTATTTTGCACGGGCATACAGATATATGTCGGTGGCTAAGTCTTTGCAAATGCAGATTTGGTATGGAGATGTAGGAAATGACAGTATGAAACAAATAAAATATGAGCTTGAGAAAATAAAAAGAAATGTGACCGTCAGAGCCGGTACAAAAATCGGAAATGAACGCAGAGCATTTTTGAGTGCAATTACACCGCTTGGCAGAATGAATTATATTAATACATTTTGTGAAAATTCTGATATTGTGTACAAAATCAAATCGAACTGTCAAAAGACGGCAGGCTTATTTATGAATGGCCTTGCACAGATGTTAAGGGAGAAGGGTGAAGATATACGCACTTTTTATTGTCCGATGTCTCCTGATAAAAAAATTGAGCATATATATGCAAATGGTATATTATTTACTCTTGAAAATGATTATCATAAGTCTGACAGGAGTATTGAGTCACATATTATAGAGCTTGGTAACCAGACAAACAGGGAATATGATTTATTCTCAGATATTGAACAGTATAATCTGTTGCTTGATGGGGCAGAAAAAATGATGAAATGTGCTAAAGAGCTTCATGATAAGCTTGAGGAGTATTATATACCTTATATGGATTTTGGCAGGGTTGAAAAATTATGTAACAAGGTCATAGAAGATATTAATTAAGAGTAAATAAATGCGGTAATTGAGTTTTAATACTCATTTACCGCATTATTTTTATGGAACACTTGAATTTAATAAAATAATATGTTATAGAGGGTAATATAGTGAAAAACTCTTTAATGAATATTGGAAAAAAATAATTGTTGATAATTGAAAAAAATGTGTTATAATTAAAGTGAATTATAGTAAAAGAGGGGTGATATACAGTGGAGGCAAAATCGGTTGAAATGAAGCTTGAAGACAGAGAAATAGATTTTTTTGTTGTAAAACAGGTTTTCGACGGTATGGTTGGAATGGAAAAGGAACATATACACAATTACTATGAGGTTTTTTATGTCTCTAAGGGTGAGCGTGTTTTTTATCAGAATGGCATTCCATATAAATTAAGCAGTAACCAATTGGTTATCATACCGCCGGGATATTCCCATCTTACTATAAGTTTAAAGCCTGCTAAACAGGTATTGTATTTCCTCGGATTTCCGGATGATTTTTTCGATGAGTTCATACCGGGAGTTGATACGAGAGAACTGTTTTCTTTTGGCGAGATTATTGTTGATATAAATGAAAATGAAAGCGAATATATAACTCATGTTTTTGATATACTGGAAACGATTTCGGAGGATAACAATCACCTGCGTGTTATAAAATTAAAGAGTGCAATATTTGATTTGATATTTAATCATACTAAATATGACAAGAAAACGGACATAGATATTTATGTTTCACCGGGGAAATTAAGCTCACAGGTAAAGTATATGATGATGTCAAGTTACATAAAAAAGAATTTTAATCAAAAAATTACGCTTGATACCCTTGCGAATAAATTTGATGTCAGTAAATGTGAGATAAGCAGAAATTTTAAAAAATATGTAGGTGCCTCCTTTGTGGAGTATATAAATACAATAAGGGTAGCGGAGGCACAGTCATTAATATCATGTACAAATTCAAGCTTTGTAGATATAGCAATATCGGTGGGATTTGAAAGTCTTAGCAGATTTGGCAAAGTATTTAAGCAAATTTCATCGATGACTCCAAGTGAATATAAAAAACAGATAAAACCAACAAAAAAGAACTAAAGATAAAGACAGATGTAGAACATATTTATGTTATTTCATCTGTTTTTTTGATGGAAATATCTGTAACTCAAATAAAAAAAACTATAATAGTCAGCACAAAATACGACGAATTTAATGTATTGAAAACACAAAATACAGGTAGAAAAAGAAGAAGATATTATAATATAATTATTGTATAATGGATGTAGTGCATGTACGAGAAAGAGAGGTATGTTATGAAAAGAATTATCAGTTTTATATTGGCAGTAAGTATGGTGCTTACCTGTATATATTTTGCTAATGCCCAGGAGTCAGCTATTGATACGTATTCTGCTGAAGAGAAGCTTAAGGCAATAGGAATATCCTTAGATGATGTTTTTGTGGGGGAAAGCATCTCTCGTGGTGATTTTGCAAGATTTATGATCAGATATCTGAATTTAACTCCTGATAATTCAGAAGAATACACGAGATTTATAGATGTTGATACGAGCCACAAGGCAGTAGGAGCTGTCAACAGTCTGTATGACTTGGGTTATGTTGCAGGCTGTGAGGGATATAAGTTTTATCCTGACAGAAGTATTACATATATTGAAGCTTTAAGTGTAATTGTAAATGCTTTTGGATATAAGCATATAGTATCAAAGAGTGATAATTGGATAAGCGGTGTATTGAAGGTTGCGTCTGATTTGGATATGTTGGAAGGAGTCGTTTGTAATACGAATGATTATGCAAAAAAGGAGCAACTGCTTAAAATTCTTGAAAATGCACTCGAGGCAGAGGTTATGACAATTTCCTTCGGAGGTACGGTTGATAAGATTTCAGCAATTGAACAATTCCACAAGACATATGCTCTGGAGGGCATTGTGACAGGGAATAAATATACATCTTTAGTATTTCCCAAAGAGGCTGTGAGAGATAACATTTTGTGGATTAATGATGAAGAATTTTCTTTTGAAAATGATTACAGTGATTTTCTGGGATGTCATGTAAAATGCTACTACAAAAATGATGATGGTGAGCTGACAGGCCTGTATATAGAAAAAACAAAAAGAAATAACTATGTTGAAGTTGAAGGTGACGGGGTTCAGGAATTTAATGAAAAATATTTATTATATTCAGATGATGAAGAGGGAGTAGAAAAATATCCTGTTGAAAAATTAAAGATTATATATAACGGAGTAGCATATACAGAATACGGACAGTTATCGGGTATCAAGTTTCCGAATACACATGTAAAGCTTCTTGATAATGATAATGATGGGGCTTACGAGGTCATGTTTATGACGGAATATAAAAATTATTATGTTACAAATGTTGATGTAACAAATGAGGTTATATATGACGGCGAAAATAATATTAATGTAAATCTTAATTCCGATTTGTATGATGTGGTAATATATGATGAAAATTTAAACAGGATAACGATTGAGGAAATTGAGAAAAATGTTGTCATTTCTGTTACTGAGAGTAAAAACACATCAGGAACTGTTTTAAAAAATGTGTATGTTGTGAAGGATACGGTTTCGGGAAAGGTGACAGCAATAAAGGAAGATGAATATGAGATTTCTGATAAATATTATAAGAAGTCATCAGAGTGTACACAGAGTATATTGCTTGGACAGCAATTGACAGCATATTTGAGCAAGGATGGTAAAATTGTTGTAAGAGTAGTTGAGAGTACAGGAGGGACCTTTGCAGTTCTTTACAGAATGTATGAGGATGAAGAACTTGAAAACAGGGTTCATATGGAGTTCTATACGCAAAATGGTGACTTTGAAGCCTATTATGCTGAGAACAAATTAAGAATAAATAATAATTCTGTAAAAGCAGATATAACAGTGCTGGGAGAGTTAATGAACAGAGGTCAGGCTGTTATATTTGAGAATGACGGGGAACAAATAAAAAAAGTAACATTGCCGCAGGACGAGAATGCCCAAAGAGGTGAGTTTAAATTACTGGCAAGCGGAACTAAAAGCTTGTCGGTAAGAGGAAATAACGGAACAAATGTATTAGCAGGTAAGGTGGCAGGTGAAAAGGGCACAACCTCTGTTATGCTTGTACCGTCCGACCCGACCGAGAAGGAGGCATACGGACTTTTTGATTTTGCACAGATAGAGAATATGAGAGATAAGACATATAAGATTTTCACAACATCAAGCGGAAAACTGAATTATGCGGACTTTGTTGTGCTATACGATGCGGCTGTTGCGATTCTTAATGATGATTCAAATATATATGTTGTAGAGGATAATACAGAAGGACTTACACAGGATGACATTCCTGCAAATATTCTGACTCTTTCATCGCCAAAGAATGGGATTTCTGCTAAATTTGTTGTTAGTGATACTCTTGACCTGTCATTGACAGACGGATATAACCAGGTTCCGATAACAAGAATACAGGGTGTGGAGCTTTCTGAAATCGGACAAGGAGATACAATCGCAATTGCAACTGATGCGAAGGGTGAAGTCATAAGAATTGAAAAGATATACGACTTTGACGAGCCGAACAATAAAAATGCACGGTTTAAGGTTGATGATAACCTGGTAGATACCTGTCATTATTATCCTAATAAGTACGTTGATATGGGAAGATTGGTATATACAAAAATTGATGCGGTATCTGAAAAATTTATTCAGTTCAGTACAAGTGTGTATCCGACCGCAGACGACTGGAAGAATAACACAAACGTAGATTGGCAGTTAGAAATTGCTACCATGAATGAGAATAATATTCTCGTTTATAATGACAAAACAGAAACAAGTAAAAAAATCAGCAGAAACGAGCTTGAAAACTACATAGGAAAAAAGGCAGTTATTCGTGTAAATCAGTGTTTGATGCAGGAGGTAATTATATATGAATAAATCATGTAAAGCTGTGATTGCTTGTGCGGGGATAATTTGTTTAAACACGACGGTATTTGCACAAATCGGGACAAGCTTTGAAAATACATATTTTGTAAATGTGAGTTATACAGACAACGAGGCTTTTTCTAAAGCAACAATTCAGGTTGTTGATGAAAATAAAGAATATCCGCTGTATGCAGGAGAGAGTAAGGCTGTTACATATAGTCAGGAGAACGGATATACAGTAAATTTCAAAAAAATAAAGCTTAATGACAGATTATTGGACGGAACATACAAAATAAAGGTTGGAGTGGGCGGAAATGTTGAGGAAATAACATTTGATTTTGAAAATACTCCGGCAAAAATTCGTGCAATGCAGAGGCTAAAGGATGCAAAAACAAAACAGGAATTTACATCGTACTTTGACGAAGATTATATGTTTTTAGAAATTGATACAGAGAAATACCTGGCTCTGGGAGAATTAAAAACAATATTTTGTAATGCCTTGTTTGAAGAACTGGTGTTTGATGACGAAGCGGTGACTGAAGATAATATTGAGGAACAAAGAGCAGTATTGACAGCAGGAATGGATAAACAATATGAAGTGGTTTCACTGATGTGTGCAAAGAGTAATCTTTCGGACGTTGTGGATAATTTGCAGAGTATTTCTGTTGATAAGACTTATTATGATAAAATGAATGATAAGACAAGGCTTGCCGAGATATACAGTTCTAATAATGTAGATAAAAGTGAGCAAATAAACTTGACCGATATTCAAAAGGCATTTGACGGAGCTTGTTTATGTGCTGTGATAGCAACCTGTGATTTTAAAACTGCAGAAGCTGCGTTATTATATTATGCAGACAAATCAATAATTTCAGAGCCTGATATGAGCTATTATGATTTGCTCTCAGAGCTGGAGCAAAGTGAAGTCTTTGATGAACTAAGAACAGAAAATATTACTGATTACAGCTTGGTTGCAGGTGAGTTTGAAGATATAGCGCAAGAAATATATGAGGACTCAAAGAAAGAAGCATCCAAACCGTCAGGAGGCGGCGGTGGCGGAGGAGGAATAATTGTTTCTATGCCTAATGATGAGGATAATTTAGAAGAAGAGAGTTCTCCGTCTCAAACAAATAAAAAAACCTTTCCTGATATTGATAACGTAGAGTGGGCAAAGGAGGCTATTAATTCTCTTGCAGAGTCAGGCTGTGTGTCAGGTGATGAAAACGGATACTTTAACCCGAACAATAAAATTACAAGAGAAGAATTTATAAAAATTGTTCTTATTGCATTTAATAAGCTTGATAAAACTGCATCAGCAAATTTTGAGGATGTGGATAAAAAGGCATGGTATTATCCGTATGTGGCATCGGGAGTGAAGCTTGGGGTTGCTAAGGGTATATCGGAGAAACAATTTGGAATAGGTAAAAATATTACACGACAGGATGCGGCGGTTATTCTGCACAGAGTCTATAATAAAAATACTTCTTTGGGTGAGCTTGATTTTAAAGATAATAATGATATTTCAGATTATGCGATACAGGCAATTTCTGAGCTGTCCTCAATTGGAGTTATTAAAGGAATGAATGATGGTAAATTCTATCCCAATAATAATTTAACAAGAGCCGAGGCGGCAACACTTATCTATCGTTTAAAAAACCTTGTTAAATAGAAGGAGAAAACAGCATGAAAAAAAATACATATATATCGTTGTTTTTGATACTTGCAGTATTAGTTTCTATGGTTACACCTGTTTATGCACAAGAGTCTGAAAATATGTATATAAACGGTGGATTTGAAGAAAGTCTTAATCATGGCTGGTATGTCGAGAGAATGGTTGACTATGAGAGGGTACGTGATAACCCTCACAGCGGTGAGTATTGCTCAAAGAATGTAAAAGACTATGCAGGTGAAAGATATTGTCAGGATTTTGTTCTTGTTCCGGGTGAAACCTATGACTTATCCTTGTGGGCGAGGACAGAAAAGGGGCATGGACAGGCAACACTTAAGCTGGAGGTCAGATACGGACATTTAACTCAGGATAATTGGGATCCGGCTACAGGAATAAGCAATGTGGTGTATGACGGATATTATAATTATGGTGAAGAATGGACTCAAATAAAAGCAACCTTTACCTATACCGGATATGACCAATACGGAAAAAAGCTGACAGCACATAATGTTCAGGTAAACGTCACACCAAATCCGAATGTGTGGACAGAGCCGCCTTTAGTTTCGTATTTTGATGATTTTTGTCTTGCTTCGAGGGGGACTGAAGAATATAAATTTATGCCTGAGGAGTATGTCTGGGAAGAAGACCCGTTGCCGGAAAAGGAAGAGATAGAAGATGTAAGCTTTGAGGATATACAAAATAACTGGGCAGAGTCAACAATTACTGCACTTGCAGGGGAAAACATAATAAATGGTATGGATGATGTCACATATGCTCCTGATAAAAATGTTACGAGAGCAGAGTTTATTACTTTGATAATGAACACATTTAATATTTCAAGAAATACTAAAAATTCAGGGTATAATGATGTCGAAACTGATGCATGGTATGCCAATTCAGTTTCAATGGCAAAAAATCTTAAACTAATACCGCAAAAGCTGATAGATAACAATAATTTTTATCCTGACAGAGCTTTGACAAGAGGAGAGGTCAGTGCAATTATTCTTGCATATGCAGATATAATTGATGTTAATAAGGCAGAAGACGCCAAGACTTATGCAGATGCTTTGGAATTTGGCAAATGGACAGATGAAATAAAGAAAGCATCCGCTCTGGGTGTTTTAAACGGATATCCTGACGGCAAATTTTATCCTGATAAAAACATAACAAGAGCAGAAATTGCCGAGGTTATCAAGAAAATGCTTGAATTAAAGGGCAGAAGATATTTCTATGTTGATGCTCTTGCGGGAGACGATGAAAATAATGACGGAACATTTCAAAAACCTTTCAAGAGTATATACAGAGCGCAGGAGGAAGTAAGAAAAAATAATTCTGATATGCGTGGCAATATATATGTTTTCTTAAAAGCAGGAGAGCATTATATGAATAAAACCCTGAATCTTTCAAGTGAAGATTCAGGAACCAACGGATATAACATTATCTATACAAGCTATGGTGACGGAAAGGCATTCTTAAAGGGCGGTGAGTCAAAAAAATATAGCTGGGAAATGTATGATAGTGAAAAGAATATATACAGAACGTATGTCGGAGCTTTGAACACAAGACAGATGTATGTAAACGGAATAAGAGCGATAAGGGCAAGAAGCGAGGAAAAGCTTGCAAATTATTCTGTTGACCTTGGACAGGAATATCAGGCCATTACAAAGAGTATGTGGTTAGCTGAGCTTTCGGATATAAACAATGTGGAAATAGTTCATAACGGAACATTTTATTGTAATTACAGGGTATTAATTGACTCGATAAAAAAAGATGGAGATATTCTGAGAATAAAGTATAACGAGAAATTCATGGACCGTTCAAGAACAGAATCAATTATATATTTCGGAACTCATTTATGGGTAGAAAATGCTTATGAACTGGTTGATAATGAAGGAGAATGGTTCCTAAGCCGTGACGGTTTTCTGTATTATATCCCAAGAGCGTGGGAAAATATAGATGAAGCTGAAATTACTTTGCCTACAACCGAAACATTATTAAACGGCAGTGGCAAAATAACTGATGAAGAATATAATCCGCTACATAATTTGATTTTTGAAAATATTGAATTCGGATATACAACGGGAGTTCGTCAGTTTAATGAACGAGGCGGTTTGCCATTGTGTCAGGATGCATTACTCTTACCGAGATTAAAGGACGGAGCTTCGGATTTGTCTATGGGAGATATAGAAATTATTACAGCGGCAGTTCAGTTTGAAAATGTATCTTATCTTGATTTTAAGGAATGTACATTTAAAAAAACAGGCAATGGCGGGCTTAATATTATAGGAGGTATTCAACACAATAATATAACTGGAAATGAGTTCTATGATATTACGAGCAATGCAATGCAGATAGGAAAGCCTATGAGCGGTGACGGAAAATCCGAAGAGGCAGTAAATGAAGCATTTCCTATGGATAAGCGGTACTATAAGGCAGATATTAACATAACAAATAACTATATTCATGATACGGCAGTGGAGTTTTTATCAGCAGGTGCTATGGCTGTTACAAACCTGCAGTATTCAAATATCAGTAACAACGAAATATTCAGAACAAGCTATTCGGGTATGCACACAGGATACGGCTTTTCAGCAAGACCTTTTAATCTGTATTACCAGACCTCAATTGACCATAACTACATTCATAAGACAAATCTTTTAAAATATGAGATGTTTGACGGAGGTGCTGTTTACCATATGTCAACCGCATTCGGAAATCCGAACATGGCGGAGACTTTGGAGGGCAGAAATAAAATCTCATATAATTACTGTGAGGACCAGGGAGGTACAGTTAATAATATCTATCTTGATGAGGGTGCAGGCTGGATGGAAATATCCCATAATGTGTTTAACACAGACAGAGAGCTTCCGTGGACTTATGGTGTGATAACCACAGGAAACATGGGAAAATGTAATATTGTTACAGACAATTATCTGTGTGATGATACACTGACAGTTGCAGGTAAAAAGAGAGAACCATATACCCAATGGTATGAAAAAACAAATGGTGTTATAGAGGACGAGGATTTGAAGCATCCCGATATGACACAAGTTGGACCTCATTATATTATCGGTGACGATATGAGTACATGGGACAAGGGAGCACTTGAAATTGTTGCGAATGCAGGAATTGGTGAAGAATATATAGGAATCTTTCCGGAAGAATTTCAGGATTTT
>JAFQNU010000204.1 GCA_017420825.1 Clostridia bacterium | reverse complement strand
TTTTGAAAAAAATGATATTTTATGTTATAACTGTTGCGGTTATTATAGCTTTGGGCGGTGTTTGTCTTGCTTTTTTCTCGGGAGAAGATGCTGAAGTGATTATGTTTTTAAATGAATATGGTTGGGAGATAGAAATCCCATACACCGAACGTTGTGAGGTCGTGATACCCGAAATTTTTGATGAGGTGTACAACAATTACAATATTATTCAACAGCATGCAGGCTTAAATCTTATAAATTACAGAGGTAAAAAGGCTTTAAGATATACATACATAGTAAAAAACTTTCCTGTTAAAACAGAAGAAACCGTCTATGCAAATGTGCTTAGCATAGACGGCATACCAATTGGCGGGGATATTATGACGGTGAAGCTTGACGGATTTATGTATTCCCTTAATTATTTAAAGACAGGACAGTAATCATGATACTGATATACTTTCATAGTATGGTAAAAGTAATTCTATGAGTTCAGATTTGGTACATACAGAATTTGTTTCTAACTCATAGTCAAGAATGTATAAGCTGTCATTTTTCTTTGATGAAAACGATATGATATCAAGTCGGGAAGACTTTAACAGCTCATTTATGTTATCAATTTTTTGCATTTCATCAACTGTAATATGCAGATTATAATAATTGGTTTTTAAATGAAGTTTTTTTGTCAATGATTTTAAACCAAGCATGGCAAATATCATTAAAAGGAATATAAATATTGCAATAAGGTAATAACCCATTCCCAGAACTAAGCCTATACAGGCAGTTGTCCATATACCTGCGGCAGTGGTTATACCTTTTATTTTGTTGTGAGTTTTATCAAAAATAATACTTCCTGCGCCTAAAAAGCCTATTCCGCTTATAACCTGTGCTCCCATTCGGGTTATGTCATTTATATTTCCATTATCAGCAGAAATAAGACAGCTTAGTATCATCACCGATGCTGAACCAAGACACACAAGGATATGAGTACGCAGGCCTGCCTCATGATTGCTCTCGCTCCTCTCTAATCCAATTAAGCCTCCGATTATTACTGATAAAATCAACCTTATTAAATATGGAATATAGCCCATTATGAAACCTCCTGTGATTATTATTATAGTATAATACTAAATTTTTCTGTGAATGTCAAGCTTTTTGACAGTATTTGAGAAAAAAAGTGGGTTTTCAGAATTTTTTTTAATAAAAGTATTGACAAAGAGAATAATATACTGTATTATATGTATTAGTACAGTTGATACGATAGGAGGGGTAAAATGATAGTTTTAAGTTCCAAGGACAGCCGACCATTACACGAGCAGATAACAGAAAAGATGAAAAATCTGATAATAGGGGGATATTTAAAGGAAGATGACAAAGTGCCGTCAGTCAGAGAGCTGGCATCACAGCTTGCGATAAACCCTAATACTATTCAAAAGGCATACAAAAATCTTGAGCTTGAGGGATACATATTCTCAAAGCCTGCAAAGGGATATTTTGTAAAAATGCCTGACGGCGCAAATTCAAAAATCCCCGAACTCACAACGACATTGGGTGAAATTGTCCGGGAGCTTTATTTTCTCGGCTTTGAAAAGGAACGGCTTGACAAAATTATAAACCACTATTATAAAGGAGGAGAAAGCGATGATTAATGTCAGTAATGTAACTAAAACATTCGGAGAATTTAAGGCGCTTGATGAGCTGTCGTTGAATGTAAAAAAAGGCTGTGTATATGGTCTTATAGGTCCGAATGGTGCAGGAAAGACCACAATAATAAAAAATTTATGCGGAATTTATCGTCCTGATTGCGGAGAAATAACAATAGATGGGGAAGCGGTATATGAAAACACTGATATTAAGCAGAGATTAATATATATAAGTGATGAGTTGTTCTTTTATTCGTCATATTCCATAAGGGCGGCGGCAAAAATGTACTCACAAATTTACCCTGAATGGAGCTGGTCGAGGTATGAAAAGCTCAAGGAGATATTTAAAATTGATGAAAAGAGGAAAATAAGACGTTTATCAAAGGGTATGCAAAAGCAGGTTGCGTTTTGGCTTGGTATCTGCACACGTCCGAATGTTATGATTTTAGATGAGCCTGTTGACGGACTTGACCCTGTTATGAGAAAAAATGTATGGAGTCTTGTGTTATCCGATGTTGCGGAGAATGGTACAACGGTATTAATTTCAAGTCACAACTTAAGAGAGCTTGAGGATGTCTGCGACCATGTGGGGATAATGTTTGGCGGTAAGGTTGTGCTGCAAAAGTCTCTTGATGATGTTAAAGGAAACATACATAAAATACAGACCGCCTTTGCAGACGGATTTCCAAAAGGATTGGAAGAGAATATTCAAATTCTTCATTCTTCTGCGTTTGGGAGTGTTGTAACCCTGATAGCAAAGGGTGATTCGGAGCAGATTTTACAGTCGATTAAAAAGTATAATCCGATTATCTGTGATATTTTACCGCTTACTTTGGAGGAAGTATTTATTTACGAGTTGGGAGGTCTTGGATATGAGCTTGAAAACATCATTCTTTAATATAACACTTTTTAAGGCAAACCTGAAGAGGTTTTGGTGGGTATCTGCGGCGTATGTTGTTTTATATCTGATACTTGTGGTTTTGCCTATGACTGATTACAACGGTTTTTTGCGTGATGGATATATTGTTATTAATGTGTTAAGTGCACTTACCTGTTCGGTTCTGCCTGCAATAGTATTTTCCTATCTCAATTCAAGCGGTAGTGTAACATGTATGCATGCATTTCCCATAAAAAGACGCACTCATTTTACGACAAGTGTGATATCTGCATACAGCTTGATTTTGATACCTATGCTTATAATGTATTTTATAAGCGCTATATACATATTGTTAAGTGACACAACCGAATTTTTAGATGTGTGTGAAATGTTTTTGTCAGGCGTAATTCTCATGACTGTAACAATGTCGGGTGCGACTCTCGGTTCGATGATAACAGGAAATACAATTTCGGCAATAGTATTCGGAGGTTTATTTATCGGATTTCCGTTCTATACCGAATTAATTCTAAAGTCATTTCTTGAGCTGAATGTTTATGGTTTATGGACAGAGACTAACCTCTTTATGTTTGAAGATTTTACAGTTAATGAGGTAAATGGCTTTATGCTGGGATATTTTGCGGTTAACCTTGCCTTGTTTATTGTATCAGGATTGCTCTATGACAAAAGACGGCTTGAAACAAACGGAGACATTATATCCTTTGAGTTTTTAAAGCCTGTATTTATTGGAAGTGTAGCAGTGTTTTTCGGATTTTTGGGATATTTCTATCTGTACGGAATATACCGTCTTAACAGTATATTCTATATGATTCCGTTTGGTATTATAGGTGTTACTGTATCTTATATGCTTTCAAAAAATGCATTCACTCTAAAGGGCATCTGGAGACCTTATGCGATATATGTGCTTGCAGTTGTTGCGTTATTTGTGGTTGTAAGATACGATTTGACAGGATTTGAAAGACGTGTTCCGAAAATTGATGAAATAGTATCGGTAGATATTACAAAGGCTTCATTACAGGAGCATAGAAGCGCTATATATGTTGAAGGTAAGGAATACTTGTTAAAAAATGAAAATGCGGAGGCTGACTATTTGTTTACCGAGAAAGAAGATATAGAAAATATTATTTCATTGCACAGACATCTTACCACTAAGAGAAACCGTTTGAATAATGGCAGGGGAAACCGACTGCCTGTAATATACAAGCTTAAAAACGGTAAAACGCTGAAAAGAGAATATTATCTTCGTTATGAAGAGGATAATGAGCTGTTAGAGGACATATATCTTACCGAACAGATGAAAAAGAATAACTGGCACCTTTTAAATAGTGTTAAAAAGAATATTGTATCAGTTGGGATAAACAGTAACAGAAAGAAAAAGGGACATGGAGAAACAGAGCTGTTAGAGGTATATACAATAGATAATGAGAGAGCAAAAGCCATTATTGAAGCTATTTATAAGGATATTGAAAATGTAAGCTTTGAGCATATTTTTGCATATAACACAGGGGCAACAAGAATTAGTATAAACTATATATGTGAGCTGTACGATAAGGACGGAAATCCTCCGCCTGCGAATATCGAGAGAGCAAAGCTTGAACAGACTACGGCATTTGTAATATCTCCTGAATATACCAATACAATTGCACTCCTAAAGGAATACGGATTGTATGACAAGATGATTTCTGTTGATGATGTGGCATATGCAAGACTCAGAATAAACGGCAGAAATTACGAAACAAAAATTACAGACCGTAATGAAATAAAAGAGCTTTACGATTTTAGTGAATATTACGAATGGATTGACGGAAATCCAATGGAAAACGGAGATAAGGTTGTGCATTACATGGAGGTTGTTTTCTATGACAACAGTGATAATGTATTATCAAGGTTTAATTTTTCGGGCAAAAATCTCCAGCCATTGCCTATGTCGGTATTTACACATATGCAAAAATTCCTGAATACTGCTGATGATAATTGGGATGTGCCGACAGTTACAGTTGAACAGATAAGTTGATTTGTATTTTTTGTCAAAAATATCACAATTCCCCTCATATTTTTTGTATGAGGGGATAATTTTTGAAATTTGTTATTGCAATATTTAAAAAATATGTTATAATATAAGGTGTTGTATAATATAAATAGATTTTCTGAAAGGAGAATAAATGATGAAATATTCAAGTGAAGTTGAATCAATGTGTCCTTTGGCAAAAGGCGCATATCATGGTCCTGCTCCCATTCCTCAGGAGGGAAAATGGACTCAGGCAAAGGAAATTAAAGACATTTCAGGCTTGACACACGGTATTGGCTGGTGTGCTCCTCAGCAGGGAACATGTAAGCTGACATTGAATGTTAAGGAGGGTATTATCCAGGAGGCGCTGGTTGAAACAGTTGGCTGTTCAGGAATGACTCACTCAGCAGCAATGGCATCTGAAATCCTTGTTGGTAAGACAATTCTGGAGGCATTAAACACAGACTTGGTTTGTGACGCTATTAACACAGCTATGAGAGAATTGTTCCTGCAAATCGTTTATGGACGTACTCAGACAGCTTTCTCAGAGGACGGCTTACCAATTGGTGCAGGTCTTGAGGATTTAGGTAAGGGCTTGCGTTCACAGGTAGGTACTACATATGCAACTCTTGATAAGGGTCCAAGATACCTTGAGCTTGCAGAAGGTTACATAACAAAGATTGCAGTTGACGAAGAAAATCAGATTATCGGTTATAAATTCGTTCATCTTGGCAAGATGATGGAAATGATTGCTAAGGGTATGGATGCAAACGAGGCTCTCGAAAAGGCAAGCGGTCAGTATGGTAGAGTAGATGACGCCGCAAAATTGCTTGATCCGAGACATGAATAATTTATAAGGAGGTAATTTGAAATGGCTTTATTTGAGAGTTATGAAAGAAGAATAGATCAAATCAATGCAGAGCTTGCAAAGCACGGAATTTCTTCAATTGAAGAGGCTAAACAAATCTGTGATGACAAGGGCGTTGATGTATATAACATGGTAAAGAGCATTCAGCCTATCTGCTTTGAAAATGCTTGCTGGGCATACATTGTGGGTGCTGCTATCGCAATTAAAGACGGTTGCACAAAGGCTGCTGACGCTGCTGAGAAAATTGGTCTTGGCTTGCAGTCATTCTGTATCCCTGGTTCTGTTGCTGATGACAGAAAGGTTGGTATCGGACATGGAAATCTCGGCGCTATGCTTTTAAGAGAAGAAACAAAATGTTTTGCTTTCCTTGCAGGTCACGAATCTTTTGCTGCTGCTGAAGGTGCTATCGGTATTGCAAGAAGTGCTAACAGAGCAAGAAAAGAACCTCTAAGAGTTATTCTTAACGGTCTTGGAAAAGACGCTGCTCAGATTATTTCTCGTATTAACGGATTTACCTATGTTGAAACAAAATTTGATTATGCAACAGGTAAAGTTAATGTTATAAAAGAA
>JAFQNU010000203.1 GCA_017420825.1 Clostridia bacterium | reverse complement strand
TTTTTTTGCATGATATAATATTTATTATTTTTTTTGATAAATTTTTAATTTTTTTTCGAAATAAGGTTGACCTTTTTAGTTTTTTAAGTTAAAATATAGGTATTATGTAAGATAGCAGGAGAAGTGTTTTCCTTTTTGAAAGGGTGACAGTTTTGAGGATTATTTCCGGAACAAGACGGGGACAAAAACTTTTAGAGTTTGACGGTTACGATATCCGTCCGACGACAGACAGAGTCAGAGAGTCAATGTTTAATCTTATTTGTGACTTTGTATATGATGCAAAGGTTCTTGATTTGTTCGGCGGCAGCGGTGCATTGAGCTTTGAGGCATTAAGCAGAGGAGCAAAAAGCTCTGTAATATGCGACAATGATAAACGTTCAATTTCACTCATTTCTCAAAACACAAAACAACTCCATTTTGAGGATTTAGTCAATATAAATAATATTGATGCAATACAGTTTTTAAAAATTTGTAAAAAAAAGTTTGATATTATTTTTCTTGACCCTCCATATAATAAGGGGTTTATTTCTCCAATAATAGAACTGATAGTTAAAAATCAGATACTTCATGATGAGGGAATAATTGTTCTTGAAAGTGATTTTCCCGATGAGCATGGTGAATTTGAAGGGCTTGAGGTTTTAAAGCAGAGAAGGTATGGCAGAAGCTATGTTACAATTTACCAAAGAGGTGATAGACTGTGAGAATTGCGGTATATCCGGGTAGCTTTGACCCGATAACCAACGGACATCTTGACATTATCCACAGAGCATCAAGGCTCTATGACCATGTGGTTGTCGGAGTTCTCAACAACGCAAATAAAAGCCCTATTTTTACAGCCGACGAAAGAAAAGAAATGATTGACACCGTAACAAAACCAATTAAAAATGTTTCGTGTGATATTTTCAGCGGACTTTTAGTTGATTTTGCAAAACAAAAGAATGCGTCGGTAATAATTAAGGGATTGAGAACGGTTGCGGATTTTGAGTATGAATTTCAGATGGCACTGCTCAATAAGGCTTTAAATCCTGAATACGAAACGGTCTTTATGATGACTGACTCTAAGTTCTCATATATCAGCTCAAGCATGGTGAAGGAAGTTGCCAAATACCACGGTAGCTTGGAGGGTTTTGTTCCCTCGGAAATTTCGCAAAAAATTATGACAAAATTTTAAAAAAATATAAGGGAGTTTTGAACATGGATATAATGGAAATCATTGATTTAATGGAAGAAAATATCGAAAAGGCGCCATCTGTTCCGCTAACAGGAAAGATAATGCTTGATAAGGACGATATTCTCGATTACATTCAGGAAATGCGTCTTTCATACCCTGAAGAAGTAAAGGAAGCTAAATGGGTAAAGGGCGAAAGACAGAGAATTATTACAGAGGCTGAAAGCAGAGCAGATTCTATGATTAAGACCGCTGAAGCTAAGATGATTCAGATGGTTGATGAGAATGAAATCACAAAACAGGCACAGGAGTATGCTACTCAGCTTGTTGAAGATGCAAAGGCTCAGGCAACAAAGCTTGTAACCGACAGCGACCAGTATGCTGATGACATTTTAGGTGATGTTGAAAGACGTCTCGAAATGCTTTTGAAAAAGGTTGCAGATGACAGAAATTATTTCCATAACAAATGATAATACATAAAACCAGGCTGTGCTGACGGTGGGATATTTATGTCCTTTTTCCGAGGTATAGCCTTTGTTTTTATAGAAAGGATGATTAAGAATGTTAACAGATATCGAAATTGCTCAAGCAGCGGAAATGAAACACATAAAAGAGGTTGCCCTCTCACTTGGTATAGTTGAGGACGAGCTTGAATACTACGGAAAATATAAAGCAAAGCTATCCGATGACCTGATTAAAAGAGTTAAAAACAACAAGAACGGTAAGCTTGTATTGGTTACAGCTATAAATCCCACACCTGCAGGCGAGGGTAAAACCACTACAACTGTAGGTCTTGGTGATGCCATGTCACTAATCGGCAAAAAATGTCTGTTGGCATTACGTGAGCCATCACTCGGCCCTGTTATGGGTGTTAAAGGCGGAGCGGCAGGCGGCGGTTACGCACAGGTTGTTCCTATGGAGGATATAAACCTCCACTTTACAGGAGATATGCACGCAATAACAGCGGCAAATAATCTGCTGTCCGCAATGATTGACAATCATATACACCAGGGAAACCAGCTTGATATAGATGTTACAAATATCGTGTGGAAACGTGTTCTTGATATGAACGACAGAGCCTTGAGAAATGTTATCGTTTCTTTAGGCGGAAAAATAAACGGTGTTCCGAGAGAAGACGGATTTATGATAACCGTTGCATCTGAAATTATGGCAATTTTGTGTCTTGCCAACGATATTGACGATTTAAAATACAGACTTGGTGAAATCATAATAGGTTATAACCGGTCGGGCGAGCCTGTATATGTTAAAGAGTTAAACGCACAGGGTGCAATGACCGCTCTTTTAAAGGACGCAATCAAGCCAAACCTTGTACAAACCCTTGCAAACACACCCTGTCTTATTCATGGCGGACCTTTTGCAAACATTGCTCACGGCTGTAACAGCGTTATTGCAACAAACCTTGCTCTAAAGCTTTCTGATTACGTTATTACAGAGGCAGGCTTTGGTGCAGATTTAGGTGCTGAAAAGTTTATGGACATCAAGTGCCGTTTTGCAGGCTTAAAGCCTGATGCAGTTGTTATTGTTGCAACTGTAAGAGCATTAAAATACAATGGCGGTGTAGCAAAGCCTGATTTGAAAGCTCCTAATGTTGAGGCTTTGAAAAAGGGTGTTGTTAATCTTAAAAAGCATATTGAAAATATGCAACAGTATAAAGTGCCTGTAATTGTAGCGCTTAACAAATTTGATACCGACAGCGATGATGAGGTCAGAGCAGTTATTGATGCTTGTGCACAGTATAATGTTGAGGTTTCACTCTCTGAAGTGTTTGCAAAAGGCGGCGAGGGCGGAATTGACCTTGCTAATAAGGTGGTATCTGCAATTGAGAACATTCCGTCAAATTATGAGCCGTTATATGATGTAAACCTTTCTATAAAAGAAAAGATAGATGTAATTGTTAAGAAGATTTACGGCGGTAAAGGTGCAGTATATACAACCAAGGCAAACAAGCAGATTGAACAGCTCGAAAAATTCGGACTTGACAAAAAGCCTGTCTGCATGGCTAAAACTCAGTATTCTCTGTCCGATAATCCTGCATTGTTAGGACGTCCCGAAAACTTTGAAATCACTGTTTCAAAAGTAAGAGTTTCAAACGGAGCAGGCTTTATCGTTGTTGAGACAGGTGATATTATGGTTATGCCCGGACTTCCCAAAATGCCTGCGGCAAATAATATAGATATTGATTCAGACGGAAAGATAACAGGTCTTTTCTAAGGTGAGAGAAAACAATGATATATAAATCAAACAGTCCAAAGGAAACGGAAAATATTGCAAGAGCCTTTTCAAAGGAGCTAAAAAGCGGAGACGTGCTATGCTTAAACGGAGACCTCGGTGTAGGAAAAACCGCTTTTGTTCAGGGCTTGGTTAAGGCATTGGGTGTAAATGAGCCTATCAGCTCACCCACCTTTACAATTGTAAATTGTTACGAGGGAACACTCCCAATATACCACTTTGATGTGTATAGGATAGATGACTCCGATGAAATGTATGAAATAGGCTTTGAGGAATATGTTTACGGGAATGGTATCTCTATTATTGAATGGTCTGAAAAGATTGCGGATATTCTCCCCGAAAACAGATACGAAATCGAAATTTGCAAGGATTATTCTATTCACGAGGATTTTCGAACAATTAGTATAAATTACAATTCAACGAAAGGATAAAGCTATGAAGATATTATCTGTCGACACCTCTGCAAATGTGGCAACAGCCGCAATCAGTGAGGACGACAAGCTGATTTGTGAGTATAGTGTAAATAACAAACTCACTCATTCACAAACATTAATGCCGATTATTGACAGCATTTTAAAACAGGCAGAAACAGATTTGTCGGAAATTGACCTGATTGCTGTTGCAAACGGTCCCGGCTCATTTACGGGTTTAAGAATAGGTGTTTCTGCGGTAAAGGGATTTGCAAATGCGGCAAATATTCCTGTTGTGGGAATAAGCACTCTTACCTCAATGGCATACAATCTACCCTATTGTCCGCATATAATCTGTCCGATAATGGACGCACGGCGTTCACAGGTTTATAATGCCATATATAAATGGAACGGCAATGAGCTGTGCGAGTTAAAAGCTCCGAGAGCTTTAGGAATTGATGAGCTGTTAGATGAGCTTTCAGACTATGAAACAGTAGTATTTTTAGGAGACGGAGTCCCTGTTCATAAATCGGTTATTTGTGAAACACTAAAAAATAAGGCGAGCTTTGCTCCATTAAACACAAATATACAACATGCCTCCTCCCTGTCTGTTGCCGCAATTAATGCGTATAAAGAGGGTAAGGCAATTAACGGATTTGATTTAACACCTGTATATTTGAGAAAATCACAGGCAGAACGTGAGGCAGAGGAAAACGAAAAGAGAAAGGAAAACAAAGAATGATAGCAATAGGAAGCGACCACGGCGGTTTTGAATTAAAAACACATATTATTAACCATTTAAAAGAAAAGGGACTTGAAATAAAGGATTTCGGCTGTTATGATGAGAACAGTGTTGACTATCCTGATATTGCACAAGCTGTTGCAGCAAGCATTACAGGCGGTGAATGTGAAAACGGCATTCTTATCTGCGGTACAGGTATCGGAATATCAATCGCCGCAAACAAAATCAACGGCATAAGAGCGGCACACTGTCATGATGTTTACAGCGCCGAAATGACAAAAAGACATAATAACGCAAATATTATATGTATGGGTGGCAGAGTTGTCGGCAGAGAGCTTGCATTTATGATAGTTGATGCGTGGCTTGGTGCTGAATTTGAAGGCGGCAGACATCAAAATAGAATTGATAAAATTCATGCTCTTGAAAGTTAATGAGGTATTGCATCAGCAATACCTCTCTTTATATGTTATCTGCAGTATTTATAATTTTCCGTTTCTTTAAAACAGCATACCTGTATGCCATGTATGTTCCCGAATTGGGTTGGTAGCTGACTAAATCTCTGTTGCTGTTTTTACGCTCGGGCGGTAAATAGCCGTCTTTATAATACACAAGACAAATTTCTGAATTATTTATCATTTCATAATTACGTTCAATATATACTGCTCTTCCTGCATTTCTTGCCCTTTCGGGAAAATATGTTTTTTCACACCTTTGTAAAAGATATTTTTCGTAAGCTTCATCTATGTCGGGATATTCTGCCCGAACATAAATTCTTTTAATGTGCGTGTGCTTTTTCTTTCGTTCAGAAATCACCTCCCTGCATAAATCATCAAACTCGCTCCTGCTTCCAAAAAGAAAGGTGTCAACATTATCACACGCAATAAGCCTTTCAATAATTTGTGTCAATTTTATCTTTAAATCTTCTTTTCCTGTAACCTTCCTGTGTCCAAAAACACAGCATGTTTTATTCTCTGTTTCCATCTCATACCCCGCTAATTAAAAAAGTGCGTAGCTAACCCGAAAGCAAAGCCACGCACTAAAAAACGCAGTGACTTTGTCTCAAAAAGGTTACCACACACTTTTTTTATCATAACACAACTTACTCACATAAGGGTATGAAGAAACAAAGTGTACGCTTTTTACATTTAGCGTACCCCTCATATGAGTAAACTATTATTAAATTGTGTTTTTAAATAAAAAAAGTTGTGGTACATTTAT
This sequence comes from Clostridia bacterium, assembly GCA_017420825.1. Lineage (GTDB taxonomy): Bacteria > Bacillota > Clostridia > UBA1381 > UBA1381 > RGIG1988. Next base: position 549 of record JAFQNU010000203.1, on the reverse strand, counting down.
TGTACCACATTAGTCAAACTTTTTCAAGTATAATTTTAGTTTTAAATATTTTTTTAAAAGTAGTTGACAAAACTGATTTTATCTTATATAATGATTATAGAAAAAGGCAAGACCTCAAACGGTTATGCCAAAGTGGTTAATTTATGAAAATAACACGACTTTGACGGGGCGTGTTATTTTTTTATGGTTATGATTAATACAATTAAAGTGATAATATACATCATTATGTACACATATTCCATAGCTATCACCTCCTTTTTGAGAGATGATGGCATAACCGCCCAGCTTTTACACTGTTTTAAGTCTTACCTTTTGTCGAATTTCTCCGACAAATACATTATACAATACATTTTACATTATTTCAATATCTTTTGATAAAAACTATAACATTATATGAGTAAATACCGCAAAAAGCAGAAACGAACAATTCGTTTCTGCTTTTTTTTACTGTAATTTTGCCTTATTTGCAAGCTCGAAAAGCTTATTCATAGCCTCAATAGGTGTCAGTGTTGTTACATCAAGGAGCTTTAATTCCTTTGCAATCTCATC
>JAFQNU010000027.1 GCA_017420825.1 Clostridia bacterium | reverse complement strand
TTAGAGAGATCTCAACTGATAAATCTGCAATGGGATGCATTTACAAACAATTTTAAATATATAACTGTTAAAAATAGAAAAATCGAATTACCACCTATTATTCAAGAGTATTTAATAAAACTAAATAACGAAAAAAAGAAAGAAAAAATTAGGTCACCATTTTTATTTCAAGTGTTATACCAAAAAAAATATAAACCAATGAAGGAATGGAATATCAATGATGTGTTCAATAAATTTGCACAAATAACAAATGATGATAAATGGAAAGACTATTCACCAAAATTTGTTAGAAACAGTTTAATCCCCACATTGTTCTCTGCGAATTACTCATTAGAAGATATTATGTATATAACCGGCATAGATATCAACAACATTTCAAAACTTATCAAAATGGACGATATACTGAAACGAAGGAGTAAAAAAATAGATTGGACTCCGTTATATGATGGTATATTGGTCTAGCCACATTTAAAGCCGTTTTTATGTGGTCAAAATTTAGGGTTTTTCAAACAAAGCAAAAACCTCAGAAACCGCTTGGTTACTGAGGTTTAAGGTGGTCGGGATGACAGGATTTGAACCTGCGGCCTCTTCGTCCCGAACGAAGCGCGCTACCAAACTGCGCTACATCCCGATATAAAATATTTGGTTTTTTCTATATTCCCGTGTCTGTGGGATAACATGTGGTCAAAACTTATTTGACCACATGTATTTTGTTTTTTTAGTCACCGTAAAGTGGCGGTGTTAAAAGGTTTGTGGGAGTTCGGCTCAATACTAATGAATTGAATAGTACCGTGTCCCGAACGTAGTGCTCTACCAAACTGAGCCACATCCCGATTTTTACTTTATTTTAATTTGATGAAAGGAATATTATGAACAATTTGAGTATACCCTGTGTCCAAGGTGTACTACCAAACGGAGCTACATCCCTTTTTAACAACATTGCTAATTGTAGCATAATTTTTCTAAAAAGTCAACATTTTTAAGAAAATTTTTGAAAATTATTACTACACATATGAAATAACAACAAATATATGCAATATTTTACATAATAATTATTGACTTTTTTAAAAGATTTCTATATAATAGTATATTGTAGAATGAGGTTAATATTGTTCACATGAAATTTTAAATACAAGGAGATAAGACAATGGAAAAAATGGGATTAAACGAAATAAGAGAAAAATTCTTAAGTTTTTTTGAAAGTAAGGGTTGTTTAAGACTAAACAGCTTTCCGCTTGTTCCCAACAATGATGCAAGCTTACTTTTGATAAACTCAGGTATGGCTCCTATGAAAAAGTGGTTTACTGGTGCCGAGGTACCTCCGAAAAAGAGGGTTACTACCTGCCAGAAATGTATCAGAACACCCGACATAGAAAGAGTAGGTAAAACTGCAAGACATGGTACATTCTTTGAAATGCTCGGAAACTTTTCATTTGGAGATTACTTCAAACACGAGGCAATTGCCTGGGCGTGGGAATTCTTAACACAGGTAATGGGCTTTAATCCCGATGATTTATGGATTACTGTTTATGAAGAAGATGACGAGGCAAGAGATATCTGGATAAACGAAATTGGTGTAAATCCTGAAAGAGTAGTTAAAATGGGTAAAGAGGATAATTTCTGGGAACACGGAACAGGTCCTTGCGGTCCATGTTCTGAAATACATGTTGATAGAGGCGCTCATCTTTCTTGTGGTCCCGATTGTAAAATCGGTTGCGACTGTGACCGTTTTATGGAAGTATGGAATCTTGTATTCACACAGTTTGACAAGGACGAGGACGGCAACTATAATCGTCTAGCAAATCCTAATATTGACACAGGCATGGGCCTTGAAAGACTTGCTGCAGTAAATCAGGGTGTTGCCAATCTGTTTGAGGTTGACACCGTTAAAAATGTTATGGCTCACATTAGCCGTATTGCAGGCGTTGAATATAAGGAAAACGAAAAAACAGACGTATCATTAAGAGTTATAACTGACCATATCCGTTCAACTGTTATGATGGTATCAGACGGAGTTATTCCTTCAAATGAAGGCAGAGGATATGTTTTAAGGCGTCTATTAAGACGTGCGGCACGTCATGGAAAGCTGTTAAATATCGACAGACAGTTCCTATTTGAGGTTGCAGATACTGTGATTGATGAATCTGCATCAGGCTATCCTGAATTGGCAGAAAAAAGAGAATACATTAAAAAGATTATTAAAATAGAGGAAGAACGTTTTGACGCAACAATTGACAATGGTCTTGTTGTATTAAACGGCTACATCAAAAAGGCTAAAGAAAACAAGCTTACAAGCCTTTCAGGAGAAGAAACCTTCAAGCTTCACGACACATATGGATTCCCTCTTGATTTAACAATTGAAATTGCACAGGAAAATGGATTGAGTGTTGACGTTGATGGTTTTAACGCATGTATGCAGGAGCAAAAGGACACCGCAAGAGCTTCAAGAAAAGATGGTTCTTCATGGGACGGGACAGACAGCTACGAATTTGGAATAACCTCTCCAACAGAGTTTAACGGTTATTTCTCATTAAAGTCAGATGCAAAAATACTTGCAATTGCCGCTGACGGCGAGGTTTGCAATTCCATTTCAGCAGGAAAATCAGGTATAATCATAACAGATAAAACTCCATTCTATGCTGAAATGGGCGGTCAGATAGGAGATATCGGAAAAATTACAGCAGACGGAATTGAAATAGAGGTAACAAACACAACAAAAGACGGAAACGGCTTATATTACCACCATATTGATGTCGTATCAGGCGAAGTAACATCAGCTTCAACTGTTACTATGGAAGTATGCAAAGCAAGAAGAATGTCTATTCAGAGAAACCACTCTGCAACACATCTTCTCCATAAAGCATTAAAAGAAACGTTAGGTGACCATGTGGCACAGGCAGGCTCTCTTGTAACTGCAGAAAGACTTCGTTTCGACTTCTCTCACTTTGAAGCCATGACCAAAGAACAGCTAGCAGAGGTTGAACAGAAGGTTAATAATGCCATAATGGAGGCTATGGACATAGTTGTTCAGGAGCTTGCAATAGATGATGCCAAAAAGCTTGGTGCAACTGCACAGTTTGGCGAAAAATACGGCGATGTTGTAAGAGTTGTTTCAATGGGTGATTATTCAATGGAATTTTGTGGTGGCTGTCATTTATCAAACACTGCTCAAGCAGGTATGTTTAAAATTCTTTCAGAAGGCGGTGTTGCAGCAGGTGTAAGAAGAATTGAAGCTGTTACAGGTCAGGGTGCAATTGAATATGTAATTTCTAAGGATGAAATGATATCAAATGTTGCAAAAACCTTAAAAACAACTGAACATGACCTTATCAAAAAATCCGAATCACTCATGGAAGAAATGAAAAATCTTTCCAAGGAACTTGAATCTTTAAAAGGTAAGCTTGCTGCTCAAAAGGCAGGCGATATTATGAGCAATGCAGTCAAAATAGGTGATATTGATTTTATTTGCGCTCGTCTTGATGGTCAGACAGTTGACGCATTAAAAACAATGGCTGATGATATAAAAGCAAAAAATGAAAATGCTGTTATCGTATTTGCTGCAGAAACCGACTCAAAAATAACCTTTGTTGCAATGGCATCACAGCATGCAGTTCAAAAAGGTATTCACTGTGGAAAAATCATTAAGGAATTAACAACATTAGCTGGCGGTTCAGGCGGCGGCAAGCCTGATATGGCTCAGGGAGGCGGAAAAGATTCTGCAAAAATTGATGAGGCATTGTCAACAGCTGTGTCAATTGTTGAAGGACAGATTAAATAAACTATAATGAATGGTGTTATAATAATAAATAAACCAATTGGTAAAACCTCACATGACATGGTGAGCTTTATAAGAAGATTAACAGGTATAAAAAAGGTGGGACATACAGGCACCCTTGACCCTATGGCAACGGGTGTCCTTCCCATATGTATAGGAAAGGCAACTAAAGCATGTGAGCTGCTTACATGCGAAAATAAGGCATACAGGGCACAACTCATGCTTGGCATGACAACGGATACCCTCGATGCAGACGGAGAAATCCTCACCGAACAGCCTGTAAATGTTTCAAAGGAACAAATAGAGAATATTATACAATCATTTGTTGGAGATATTGAGCAAATCCCTCCAATGTACTCTGCTATAAAGATTGG
>JAFQNU010000202.1 GCA_017420825.1 Clostridia bacterium | reverse complement strand
TGGATTAATGATAAAAGTGGTCAAGCTCATAATAAGTAGGACGATGAAAAAAGGTATTAAAATATTAATGTCTTGAAAAATGTACAGTGATATGGTATAATTCATACATAAGCTAATTCTCTATGTATGAATTTTTCATTAATAGGAGAATAAAAGAATGGGAAAAGATTTAAAGGGAAAAGAAATAGGATTAGGTCTTAGACAAAGACCGGATGGGAGGTACGAAGCACGGGCGGTTGTAAAAGGCGAACAGATATGTTTGTATAATATGAATTTGCAGAAATTGAAAAAAGATTTCAAGGAAGCAAAAGATGCTATAATGCTGAATTTGGATAAACAAGCAAAGTTAATTACTCTGTCAGAATGGTTCAATCAATGGTTTGAAACATATAAAAAACCTTATTTAAAAGAATCGAGTGCAATAGTTATGTATTCAAAGTTTAATAATGTGTTTTGTAAAAGGCTTGGGTATACAAAACTATATGAAATAAACAATATGATGATTCAGAGTATTGTAAATGATGAGGTAAAAAACGGTAGAGTTGCTTCTAACATACGAGAGGTTACCGGGGTTTTAAAAAATTGTTTGGAGTCTGCTAAAAATAATAGGTTATTATCTATAAATCCTGCATTTGAAGCAGGGATGCATCCTAAAGTTGTACAAGCTTTAATGGGACATTCTGATTATAGCACAACAATGAACATATATACTCATGTCAGTGAAATGATGTTAAAGAATGAGAGTCAGAAGATAAAGTCATTGTTTGACGAATCAAGTTTTACCCAACAGGAATATTTTTTACCCAATTTCAATTTTATGTAGAAAAATTATGAATAAAGTGATAAGATTTAACATATAAGATAATTGGGTAAACAAAGAGTTGTTGTTGCTCAAATGTGGTGAGTTACGTGTGGTTTTGTTATAAAGTTAGCAAAAATGATTAAATAATTAAAATGCCTCACCTTGTGTGAGGCATTTTTTAGAGGAGAATTTGAAATGAAGCTAAAGGAAATTATAAAATTAATTGAAAGCGAGTACCCCATTGAGCTTGCATATGAATGGGATAATTCGGGCTTGTTTTACGGTCATATTGAAAAGGACATAAAAAAGGTGATTGTTACCCTTGATATTACCTGTGATGTTGTGGAGCAGGCAATTCAAAATGGAGCCCAGTTGATTTTAGCACATCATCCTTTTGTTATGTCAGGAATAAAAACTCTTGCCGATAATTCAATGCATGCTAAAATGATTGAAATGATTATAAAGAATGATATTGCAGTGTATTCGGCTCACACAAATATGGATACAGCAAAAAACGGAATTAACCAAAAGCTTGCTGAATTGTTCGGGTTAACATATATTGAGGTTTTGGAACAGGATAAGCCATATATTGACTGTGGTCTTGGCAGAATAGGGGTTCTCAAAGAGGAAATGACGCTTGAAGCTTTTTCAAAGTTGACAGCACAATTGTTAAAAACTCCGTTTGTCAGGGTTTCAGGTGCAAAGAAAACGGTTAAGAAAATTGCAATTGCGTCAGGTAGTTGCTCTGAATATGTTCCTACAGCAATAAAAAAGGGAGCAGATGTTATAATAACTGCCGATATGAAATATCATCATTGTATTGAGTTTGCGTATGACGGAATTGTTGTGATAGACGCAGGTCATTTCCCTACCGAGCGGGTTGTTCAGGATATGTTTTACGATTTATTAAAAAACAGCGGATTGGAAATAGTTAAGGCTCACATCAGTGATGTTTTTAAGCTTGTTACGGAGTAAAAGTAATATGCGAATTATCTGTGTGGATAATTCGCATATTTTGCTGTTATGCTCTGATAATATAATTTTCCTTTCTTGGTTTTGTAGGGGGTGTGATATCGGCATAACCTAAAATACAGTTTCCTACACCGATATAATTATCGCCAAGTCCCCATTTTTGCATCAATTCCTTGCCGTAAGATGTTTTAAAAACTTCTTTTGCTCTGTGTATCCAACAGCCTCCTACACCTATTGCTGCTGCGGCATTGAGCATATTTCCGATAACGAGACTCGCATCTTCAAGGTATGTGTTTTTTGTTGTGTCACCAAAAACAACACAAAGGGTAGGGGCACCGTAAAACGGGTCTCCGCTTCGTCCGCCTGCCTCGGCATTTAATTGTCCTATTTTATCAATTGTCTCTCTGTCCTGAATTACTACTATGACAGGACTTTGAAGATTTAAGCCTGTCGGGGCATATGTTCCTGCCTCTAAAATTGCGTCAAGCTCTGAATCCTTTATTTGTTCAGGTTTATAGCTTTTTATACTTCTTCTTTGTTTAAAAATATCAATCGTCATTTGTTTGTGTTTACTCCTTATTTATAAATTTTTTAACACCTCAATAATGAAATCCCACACACGTTGGGTAGAAGATATACTCAGCCTTTCTCTTGGTGTGTGTATATCTGACATATCGGGACCGAAGGATACACAATCAAGCTCCGTTATTTTTCCACAGAAAATTCCACATTCAAGTCCTGCATGAATAGCCTCGATTTTTGGCTGTTTTGAGTGCTGTTTTTCAAAAACATCACACATGACATCACGCAATTTTGATTCTTTTTTATACTCCCATGAGGGGTAGTCTCCGCTTATCATTATGCTTGCACCATTTGCTGCCGCTGTTGCAGATACAATATTACATAAACGAACCTTTTCCTTTTCCTCTGAGCTTCTTACCGAAATTAAGATATATACAAAATTTTCGTCAGTTTTTAAAATTCCGAAATTTGATGAGGTTTTAACAAGCCCCTCAATATCCTCGCTCATGGAATATACACCGTCATGCAAGGAGGACAAGGTGTTCGCAATTACATCAGTGTTTTCAATCTCTTTTACCACTTGTTTTTCAAGTATTTCACAGCTAAGGCTCATATCGGGGTCTGTATTTTCATATAAGGTTTTTATCTTTTTTGAAAAGCTTAAAACTGTATCAAGAATTAAATCCTCATTTTCATCAAAGCATACAGTCAGAACAGTTTTGCTTGCAATTGCATTTAATTTGTGCCCGCCATGAATATCAACAAGGTGTACTGTCTGTATTTTGCAAAGCTCTGATAACAGCCTGCTCATTAAAACATTAGAATTTGCTCTGTTCTTATCTATTTCTACCCCTGAATGACCGCCTGAAAGACCGTCAAGAGTAATTTGTGCTACTTTTTTTTCGCATTCGGTAATAGTTATCGGTAAATTCATTTCAACTGTCACTCCGCCTGCGCAGCTTACTGTAAATACACCCTCGCACTCGGAGTCTATGTTCATTAACATTCTGCCCTCAATTTGAGACATATCAAGATTTATTGCTCCGTCCATGCCTGTTTCCTCATCGGTTGTAAAAATAACTTCAAGTGGGGGAGATATAATATCATCTGATGTCAGGATTGCAAGAGCATATGCAACAGCAATTCCATCATCTGCGCCAAGAGTTGTTCCCTCTGCTGTAATAAAATCACCTTCCTGCTTTAATTTCAAACCGTCAGTATTAAAATCAAAGCTTACTCCGTCCTCCTTTTCACATACCATGTCAAGATGACCTTGTATTATAACAGGAGCATGGTTTTCATAGCCCGATGATGCGGGTTTCTTTATTATAACGTTATTATAATCGTCCTGTGTGTACCAAAGACCTTGTCTTTTTGCAACGTCAACACAGTAATCACTTATAGCTTTTGTATTGCCTGAACCATGGGGTATCTTTGAAAGCTCATAAAAATATTCAAAAACCTTTTTGGGGTATTCATTAATCATAAAATCAGCCTTTCGTTTTTATTTATATTATGTACTGTTAATAAAATTATAAGCATTTATCTTATTTTTGTCAAGTGATTATTGCATTTGAGAAAAAAATATGGTACAATAAAATAGAAAAAGTATGATTAGAGGGATAATATGTTAAGATATTTTACTGCAGGTGAAACACATGGTAAATGTCTCACTGTGATAATTGAGGGTATGCCGTCAGGTGTAAAAATTGATATTGATGAAGTCAATTACGCATTATATCAGAGACAACAAGGCTACGGCAGAGGCGGAAGAATGAAGATTGAGAGCGATAAGGCGGAAATTTTATCAGGTGTGAGAAATTCATATACACTCGGTAGCCCAATTGCAATAAAAATAGAAAATAGGGATTGGGAAAACTGGGAAAATATAATGGGCAGTGAAACGGCAACTGATGAACGCAGTGTTACCGCTCCGCGTCCCGGTCATGC
>JAFQNU010000201.1 GCA_017420825.1 Clostridia bacterium | reverse complement strand
TTGGAGTAAACTTGAAGCAGGGTTACAACGGTGATTTAACATCAAGACAAGCTGGTTCAATCGGCGGACAGATGGTTAAAAAGATGATTGAAAGCTACGAAAACAGCATTAAATAACAATAATTTATAATGTTATTAAGGCTTTGGGGATATAAAAATAAACCGAGTTGGTGTTATGCGTATTTTGATAAGAGATTTTTAATAATCCCCTTTTATAGCTAATAAAGAAGAGCGGCTTGATTACTTGTTGAAATCAAGCCGCTATTTTATTGGTAAAATTTATTGTGGAATTAATACATTCCGCCCATTGACGGATCCATACCGGGGGCTGCCGGTTTCTCCGGTTCAGGTTTATCTGCTACTAGGCTTTCAGTTGTAAGAACCATAGCAGCAACGCTTGCAGCGTTCTGCAATGCACTTCTTGTAACTTTAACAGGATCAACAATACCGTCTGAAAGCATATCAACATATTCTTCAGTGAGTGCGTTATATCCTACGCCTGCTTTGCAAGCTTTAACTTTATCTACAATTACAGAGCCTTCAAGACCTGCATTCTTGGCAATTTGCTTTACAGGCTCCTCAAGTGCCTTTAATACTATATTAACACCTGTTTTTTCATCACCTGAAGTGTTCTTCAAGAGCTTTTCAACAGCAGGAATAACATTAATATAGCTTGTTCCGCCTCCTGATACGATACCTTCTTCAACTGCTGCCTTTGTTGCTGCAAGTGCGTCTTCAATTCTTAATTTGATTTCCTTCATTTCGGTCTCAGTTGCGGCACCAACCTTGATTACTGCAACTCCGCCTGAAAGCTTTGCAAGTCTTTCCTGTAATTTTTCCTTATCAAATTCAGAAGTTGTAAGGTCAATTTCATTTCTGATTTGGTTAATTCTTGCTTTGATTTCTTCAGAATTACCCATACCATCAACAATAATTGTATTTTCTTTTTGAATTTTAACCTGCTTAGCTCTTCCTAACTGATCTACGGTTGCTTCCTTTAAGTCAAGTCCGAGTTCCTCAGAAATTACCTGTCCGCCTGTTAAAATTGCAATATCCTGGAGCATTGCTTTTCTTCTGTCTCCAAATCCAGGTGCTTTGACAGGAACACATACAAATGTTCCTCTGAGCTTATTTACGATAAGTGTTGCTAATGCCTCGCCTTCAACATCTTCAGCGATAATAACAAGCTTTTTGCCCATTTGAACAATCTGTTCCAATAATGGAAGAATTTCCTGTATATTTGAAATTTTCTTATCTGTTATAAGAATAAATGCATCATCTATAACTGCTTCCATCTTATCTGTATCTGTTACCATATACGGAGAAATATATCCTCTGTCGAACTGCATTCCTTCAACAACTTCTGAATATGTTTCAGCAGTTTTTGATTCCTCAACAGTGATTACTCCGTCTGCTGTAACCTTTTCCATGGCATCTGCGATAAGGTTTCCGATTTCTTCATTTGCTGCTGATACTGATGCAACTCTTGCAATATCCTCCTTACCAGATACCTTCTTAGCTTTCTTCAACAACTCTTCAACTGCAACGTCAACAGCCTTCTGAATACCCTTTCTTACAATCATCGGATTTGCACCTGCTGTAACATTTTTTGCACCTTCCCTTACAAGAGCCTGTGCTAAAAGCGTTGCGGTTGTTGTTCCGTCTCCTGCAACATCATTTGTTTTGGTTGCAACTTCTTTTACAAGCTGTGCTCCCATATTTTCAAACGGATCTGCAAGTTCAATCTCCTTTGCAATTGTTACACCATCATTTGTAATTAAAGGTGCGCCGAATTTTTTGTCCAAAACAACATTTCTGCCCTTTGGTCCGAGTGTTATTTTAACTGTGTCTGCAAGTTGGTCTATTCCGCTTTGCAAAGCACGTCTTGCTTCTTCTCCAAACAATATTTGTTTTGCCATAATACAAATTACCTCCTGTTAAATTATTCTACAATTGCCAAAACATCATTTTGACTCAGAATAGTATATTCTTCACCGTCAAGCTTAACCTTTGTGCCGGCATATTGTGATATAAGTACCTTATCACCCTTTTTAAGCTCCATTTTTACTTCTTTGCCATCAACCATTCCGCCCGGTCCTACTGCAATAATCTCAGCTACCTGCGGTTTTTCCTGTGCGGCACTTGTTAATATAATTCCGCTTTTTGTGGTTTCTTCTGCTTCAAGCATTTTAATTACAACTCTGTCCTGTAATGGTTTAATAGTCATAAAATATTCCTCCTTATTACATTATTAGCACTCTTGCACTAAGAGTGCTAATAATGTATATTATAGCTTATTTTTATAAATTTTCAAATCCCGGTAAAAGTTGTATTTATATTGTAAATTAAAATATTCTTGCCATTCTCTTATTATCTTTATTTTTCTTTAATTATCTTCGTTTTTCTAACTTGAAAAATCCTCTATTAGGGAATATGCCTCTTCGGCTGTTGTAAGCTTTATTCCCTGCCTCAGTTTTACAAGGTCTTCATGTGGTAGAATGTCAGTATTTATGCTTATTTTCTTTATAATGTCTCTATCCTCTCCGAGTATTTCGTACAATAAAAGAGTATTTTCTTCATTTTTCAGAAGGTAATATGCAGCTGCAGGAGGCGGGGTTATTATAGGTGGGGTTAATTCGGTGGGTTGTGGGCGGTAGATATCTACACTGTTTTCAGCTTTAGTTGTTTTGTTCTTTTCTTCTTTGACCGGGAAGGTTGCAAGCACTCCACATAAAAATACAAATGCAACACAAAGAACACTATTTATTATTTTTTTCTTCATGACAGTATCCCTTCTATAATTATTTTATTATAGTGTTGACATTTTTTGTAAAATTATTCTTTTACATTAAAATTTTAAGAAAATCGTATAAACTCTTGCAAAAAAATGAAAAATGTACTATAATATAAGATATAGGAGTATTATTGCAATTAATACATTTATTGGAACAGTGTGTATTATCGGTATTATTTTAGTGACGTGACCGAAATATCTTTTTTGAAAGGAGCGTAGGCTTACAGTGAAAAGAGGAAGAAAGCACAGACGAACTATATCCAAAGCAAAATCGGTTCGTACAGCAAAAAAAGCAAAGCAAAGTAAGGGTATATTAAAAAGTATAGTTTATGGTTTGTTTGTGTTTATATTTGCAGCACTTATAGCATGTCTTGGCGTGGGTACAGGTATGTATGCTGCAATTACACAGGAAATGAACGATATGAATATATCAGAGCTTGCTCTCACTCGTTCTTCAATTGTCTACTACACTGACAGAGACGGAAACTCTTATGAAGCAGCAACCTTATTTGCTGACGGAAACTGTATATGGGTTGAATCAAATGAAATTGCTCCTGTCATGAAGGACGCTATGGTTTCAATTGAGGATGAACGGTTTTTTGACCATAATGGAGTCGATATAAAGAGAACAACAGGAGCTGTGTTGGGATATGTCAAGGAAAAGCTTGGTATGGGTGTTGCAACCTATGGCGGAAGTACCATAACTCAGCAGGTGATTAAAAACATAACACAGGAAAAGGACAGAACTCCTGCACGTAAGGTTAAGGAAATGATGCGTGCTGTGGCTATTGAAAAACAGCTTTCTAAAGATGAAATCCTTACCATGTACTTAAATGTTATTTTTCTTGCCAACAACTGCTATGGCATTGAGGCAGCCTCAAATATGTATTTCGATAAAAGTGCCGCAGAGCTTGAGTTGCATGAGGCGGCTTTGATTGCAGGTATCACACAGAGACCATCATATTACGACCCTCTTAAAAATCCTGATAATGCGGTTACGAAAAGAAATACTGTTCTTGCTAAAATGTTTGAACTTGGGAAAATTACCCAGGAACAATACGAATCTGCAAAGGCGATGGATATTGATTTGAAGGGAAATCATGCAAGAGCAAGAACAAATATTTATTCATATTTTATTGATAACGTTATAAATGATGTTATAAGAGACTTACAGAAAGAAAAGGGATATACAGAAACATTTGCAACTCAACAGGTTTTCAGTGGTGGATTGAAAATATATACAACGATGGATATTAACATTCAGGAGGCTATTGAATCTGTGTTTGAAGGTTCTGACAGTTTCCCAAGAGGTGCTTCACAAGCTCAGGCGGCTATGGTTGTAATTGATCCAAAGACAGGTCAGATTAAGGGTATGGTCGGAGGTAAAGGTGAAAAGACCAGCAGCAGAGGTCTTAACAGAGCAACACAGACCACAAGACAGCCGGGTTCATCTATAAAACCGTTATCGGTTTATGCACCTGCAATCGAGGAAAGAGTTATTACTTCGGGAACAAGGATTGTTGATGAACCAATTACAATAAGGGACTGGAAACCTAAAAATTCATATTCCGGCTATAAGGGCAACATGACAGTAAAAAGGGCGGTTGAAATATCCGCAAACATTCCTGCGGTTAAGGTTGTGCAGGAGTTGGGCGTTGCTAAAAGTTATGATTATGTGACAAATAAATTCCATTTATCGAATATTGACCCTCAGGATAAGGATTTATCTCCTATGGCACTTGGCGGTTTGACAAATGGTGTTACCGTTTGTGATATGGCGGCTGCTTATTCTGTGTTTGCTAACAACGGATATTATAATGAGCCGTATTCGTATGTAAAGGTTCTTGATAGCACTAACAGAGTTTTATTGGAAAAAACCACACATTCTCAAAAGGCTGTAAGTGAGGCTACTGCCTATATTATGACAGATATGCTCTATGGTGTTGTAAACAGTGCTTCGGGAACGGGTAAGCTTGCAAGGTTGTCAGAAATGCCTGTTTATGGAAAAACCGGTACAACTAACAACGACCATGACAAGTGGTTTGTTGGCTATACTAACCATTATGTCGGTGCAGTATGGTTCGGATTTGATACACAAAAATCAATAAGAAATGCAGGTATTTCATACAACATTTCTGCTAAGCTATGGAAAAATGTAATGGAAAAGGTACATGAGGGTTTGCCTGCTGAAAAAATACTTCCCCCTGACAGTCTCGTGGTGGTTAATGTATGTTCAGCTACAGGTAAGCTTGCAAATGACAGATGTACAAGAGTATCACAGTATTTTGAAAAAGGAACAGAGCCTGATACCTATTGCTCATGGTCGCATGAACCTGAGGCGACTCCAACTCCATTACCTGAAGTTGAAATATCTCCGGAGGTTAATGAGGAAGCCCCTGTTACAGATACAAATACTGTTCAACCTGAGGTCGAACAGCCTATACAGCCTGAGGAAAATGTTCAGGTTGAACCTCCTGTGACCTCTACGGAGTTAAGTCAACAGCCGCCTGTTGAGCAGACTCAACAGACAGATACAGGAGTTATAACAATACAATAATATCAGTATATATTATGAAAGGAAGTGAGAACTGATGGATAGCGGTAAATGCAATTCTATATCACCTGACGGGCGAGGGCAGAGCTATATTGATTTATATTTAAGGGTGTTTGCTGCATCATCAGTTTAATCACCCGTATTGCCTGACCGTCTTTCGAATTTACATAAACACTGTGGTGTTTTAGAAAGGAACGGTTTAAATGGAACAGATTGAAGAAATGGCAAAAAGGGTCACAGACCTTTTAGATGAAAAAAAATATCATGAGCTTAAAGAGCTTATGGCTGAGCTTGAGCCTGCCGATGTCGCTCTTATATTTGAAGAATCGGATAAGGCAAGATTAGCTCTCCTTTTCAGAATACTTGCAAAAGAGCAGGCTGCGGAGGTTTTTGTTGAGCTTGGTTCTGATATGCAGGAAATGCTTATTTATGACTTCAGCGACAGCGAATTGAGGGAAGTGCTTGAAGAGCTTTATCTTGATGATACTGTCGATATTATTGAGGAAATGCCGGCGAATGTTGTAAAAAGAATTTTACGCCATTCTGAGCCGGGGACTCGTCAGAGTATAAATGAGCTTTTAAAGTATCCTAAATACAGCGCCGGTAGTATTATGACAATTGAGTTTGTGGACCTTAAAAAGAATATGACTGTTGAGGATGCTTTTACAAGAATACGAAGAACAGGTCTTGATAAGGAAACTGTTTATACCTGTTATGTCACCGATGAAAACAGAGTGTTGCTTGGTCTTGTTTCGGTTAAAGATTTATTGTTGGCAGATAATTCAAAAACACTTGAAGAAATAATGGAAACCAACATAATCTATGTTAATACTCTTGAGGACAGGGAACAGGCGGCTAAGATTTTTGAAAAATATGATTTCCTTGCTATCCCCGTGGTAGATAATGAAAACAGACTTGTTGGTATTATAACTGTCGATGATGCTATTGATGTCATTCAGGAGGAAAACACCGAGGATATCGAAAAAATGGCGGCTATTGTTGCAAATGATAAGCCGTATATGAAAACAGGTGTATTTGAAAACTTTAAAAAAAGAATTCCATGGCTTTTAGTTCTCATGCTATCTGCTACTTTTACAGGTAAAATTATAAATATGTTTGAGCAATCATTATCGGCCTGTGTAATTCTTACAGTTTTTATCCCTATGCTTATGGGAACAGGGGGTAATTCGGGAGGTCAGACTTCCGTTACGGTAATTCGTGGGATGTCTCTTAATGATATTGAGATGAGAGATATATTTAAGGTTATATGGAAAGAAATCAGGGTTTCGCTCTTGTGCGGAATTACTCTTGCAGTTGCAAATTTTATTAAAATGATGCTCGTTGACAGGAGTGATATTATTGCATCGGGACAGGATCCTTTGAGTATTACTATTGTTGTTTGTATAACACTTATTGTAACAGTTTTTTGTGCAAAGCTTATTGGTTGTGTTTTACCTATGCTTGCTAAAAAGCTTGGATTTGACCCTGCAGTCATGGCAAGTCCGTTTATTACAACTGTTGTTGATGCAATCTCGTTATTTGTTTTCTTCAACATTGCATCACTTATACTAAACATCTGAGAGAAGGGTTTTAAATATGGACAAGGTTGTTGAGGAGCTTCGCAGTAAAATTCCGCCTGACGAAGAAATAAGAAGGATGTGTTCTGACTATATTATAGAATGGGCCAAAAGCGTAAGAGCTTCATATGATACCAATCAGGGTGATTTTGCTAAAAAAATAGGATTCTCAAGAGCGACTGTGGCTCAATGGGAATCGGGTATAAGGCTTCCGACTGTTGAGCACTACATGACTCTTTCGAAATGGTTTGAAGTTTCTATTAGTCAACTTGTTGGCATGACAGATGATAAGCTTCTGTTAGGCGGCGATGAGCATAGTAGTAAACGTAAACAAAAGGAGAAGATAACATTGGATTTATCTATCTTTAATGAAAAAGGCAGATACTTTATTGAGAATGTTTTCTATATGATGTCAAATTATCCTCCATTTCTGAAAAATCCGCAGGAGAGTTCTTTTTCTGATGATTATTTTGATATGTTTGAAGATTAAATATTTTGCTCTGTGCTAAATAATACCTTTTTTTGAATTTGCTATTGACAAATTATAAAAAATATGGTATTATTTTTTTAACTCTTTGTTGCATAACGCAAAAATTAAAAGGAGACGTTATGAATTTTAAATTTATTGTTAATGATGATTTATTAAGAACAGAAAATGAAATTTCTATGTATTCAGGTAATATGAATACATACACCTTTGAGCTTCAGTTTAGTGAAAAGTGGAGTGGTTTTGCCAAATTTGCTGTATTTATTAAGAATATGACAGCTTATAACGTGGTGATTAATGGTAATCTGGTTGTTGTTCCTGCCGAAATTCTTGAAATGGCAGGTGAGGTGTTATTTGGGGTGTTTGGTAATTCTGATGGTGATGAGGTATTACGATTATCAACAAATATGCTTTCTTTCAACATTGAGAGGGGTTCATATATAAATGGTGATGCTCCGATACCGCCATCCGCTGACGTGTGGGAACAACTTGTAATTAAAACAGTTCCTAAAATTGGTGAAAATGGAAATTGGTATGTGTATGATATGAGTTCACAAGCTTATATTGATACCGGTGTCGTGGCTGATACATCACGTATTACATACACAAAAGATGAAATTGATGCGGTGATTGCAAATAAGCAAGACAGGGATTTTATTCTTGAAGCAGTTATTGATGAGAGCGGAAATGCTGCGCTTATATTTGATGAAGACATATATGGTACAAGGGGAGAGGTTTTTGATGTGACACGTCAGATGTCGGCAGAGGGAAGAAATGTGTGGCTGAGAATTACATCAGGTTTATTAAGTGCTTGGATGGACATGGAGATTAACGGACACAAAATCATTCCATTGACTAGTTGCATGAGTGACGAATTAACGTTCAGAGGAGCTTTGTTTAATTCCGCTACAGGTAATACATATGTATCTGTATGGCTTGATGCTGATGGGGGAATAAGCTTTGACCTTCAGGATACGGGAGAGAGAATGGTTGATAAGGTTGGAGACCTTCCAGACACTTTTCCTTCCACTGCGGCTGTGTATGAGGCGATAAGAGGTGATGTAATAACCGAAATTGCAAATAATCTTCTCGTTTTAGAGGACAGACAGGACGCACAGCTTGGAGTTTTGTCGGAAATAATGCTTGGCTTGCCGATGTTTAGAAGAGATAATTTACTGCGAAGATATACAAGTTCGTTTAGCTTTATAAGCGGTGATGAGGCATCAGTTATAAAGGATTGGGAAGGGCTTGTCTGGAAAGGTGATGATGTTGATAGTGATGGTGTATTTACTCCGCAAGCGAACACTATGTATGAAGTAAGTGTTAAATGTGTTGGAAAAACAAACGGAAATCCTGTATTTGTTGCAAGGGTAGGTGCTGTATAATGGACAGATTTAGAACGCTTCCAAATTACAGATATTATAATGATAATACAGGGGTAATTGAAACACAGTATGCAAAGCCTTTGAGAGATTATACTATATCAGGAAATGTGAGTGGTGTTGGTGATAAGAGTAAGAATTTACTACCAAGATTACCAAATCTGTACGGATATAAGACAGGTTTTAACAATGCAATACATATTCCTACAGGTGATTATACGATATCTGTAGATAAAGTTGAAGGTTGTGATGGATTTAGATATGGATTTTATATGTATCACCCAAATGGCGCAAGAATGACAGCTGCAGAGCTTGGAAACGGAGGCACACCAAGTTTTATAAAAGGCGCATATCAAACAAATCCTATAAGTGATGATGGAGTGCGCCAAAGAGGTTTACATATCTCGGTAAACACAGGAATGATTATTATGAATAACAGTTATATAGATATTGAAAATCCGGTATTGAATTTAACTTTTAACTCTGCTGACTTAACAACTACAGATGCGGATGGAAATGAAGTTACCCAAACTTATAGCGGATATTGGGTTGAATTTTTCATAACCAGTATTGGAATGTATAATGACGAGGGAAAAATAGTTGCAGACCAAACATTACCTATATCTATTATTAACCCTCAACTCGAAACAGGTACAGAAGCAACAGAGTATGAACCTTATGGATACAAGATACCTATAGTGTTAAGAAGTGGGAACTATCAACCTGAGATATATAATATTTTTGTTGATAAACCATTAGGTCAAAATGAAAGTGTTAGTTTTAAGTCAGGGAAAAAAATGCCTTCAATTACTTTGAATAAGGGGATGAATTATATAAGAGTAAACACATCCGTACCGCCGGGAGCAGTGACATATCAATATTATAAATAATATCGACTTGTAATGTTTATTAAAGAAACAGTGAAAAAATCCGAAATGCCATTTGACATTTCGGATTTTTGGTACACCATCAGGGACTCGAACCCTGGACACCCTGATTAAGAGTCAGGTGCTCTACCAACTGAGCTAATGGTGCATTTGTCAACGGATAATATAATAACATATTTATACATTTTTGTCAA
>JAFQNU010000200.1 GCA_017420825.1 Clostridia bacterium | reverse complement strand
GAATATGACATTTCTGACGAGGTTATTGTAACGCTTTCAAATGCTTATGATACAACTGCCCTTGATAAAAAATTAATCACAGTTTCAGAGGTTGAGGGTTTTGAGGTTGCACCGATTGATGAATACAGCTTTAAGCTTACTTTCACAAGTCCTCTTGAATATAAAACAAAATATACAATATCAATCAGCGAGGATTTGCCGGCTGTAGGTATGACAAACTATAAATATGGCAGTGTTTCATTTACTACCATTCCTCCTGCATTTGATTTGGAGAGCTTTAAAAATGATAACGGAACACTAAAGGCTGTTTTGAAAAACAACAGAGAAGCAGTCGGAGTAAGCTGTATTGCAACAATTGTTATGTATGATGCAGATAATAAGATGATAGGTATTAATGGTGGTGTGAAAAGTATTGCCCTTGGTGAAGATGATGACGTTACACTTGCAGTTGACAGCAATGCTGCAACAGCTAAGTGCTATATCTGGGACAGCTTTTCAGGGTTAAACACTATATTTGAAGAAACCATCGTTATTAAATAACAGAAAGGAAAATTTATTATGAAAATGCGTTTACAATGCTTAGCTGTTCTGGCGGCAATGCTTATTAGTCTGATTGTGCCTGTTTATGCAGAGCAGACAGCAACAGACTTATATAAAACAGACGGACTTATTATTAACAAAGTGGAAATATCGGAAAATACAGTAGAAGTATCGGGTAAAAGTGATGCAGATGTAACTGCGGCACTCATAAGACCGGGATATGAATACTCTGACGTGGAAACAGCAGCATTTTTTAATGTTGTTTCAGACCTTGATTACTTCAAAGCAGACACCACAGGCTTTAGTGTGAAATTTTATGAGGAAAATGTTTCGGACAGCTACAGTATGTATTTGTCAAATGGCTTGGGACAAATAGAAATTCCTGTAAGTGAATATTTAAGAAACACAACAATATATGTTTCGCCAAACGGAAATGATGAAAATGACGGAACACAAAATTCACCCTTAAAAACCCTTGATGCCGCAAGAAAGCTGGTAAGAGAATACAATGGCGGCGACGGAAATATAACAGTCATTCTCCAAGAGGGAACGTATGACTGGGAAAGTGTTGAATTTACCGCAGAGGACAGCGGAACAGAAAATGTTAAGATAACATATTCGGCTGACGGAGCAAGCTTCAGAGGAACAAAAGAAATTCCCTTCTCAAAGTTTTCTAAGGTAACAGATACGGCTGTTCTTGCCAAGCTAAAGGACAATGCCGCAGGCAACGTACTTGTTGCAAACCTTGCAGAGTGTGGAATAACAGAAGAAAATATCGACTTTTTAAGCTCACATAATGCAGGCTCAACAGTATCAGAGGTCGGAGTTTATGTTGACTCTGTTCGACAGACTCTTTCAAGATATCCGAATGACGGATTTATGAAGATTGACGGAGTTATAAATGAGGGAGGAAACTTAAGAGAAAATGAAGGCGAAGGCATTGTAGCGCAGTTCTTCCAGTATGACGAAAACCTTTCACGATGGGAGGGTGCAGACAGTGCATACGGAGTAGGCTTCTTCGGAGTAGAATTTTACAGCGAATGGGCAGAGATTGCAGCTATTGACGGTTCACTTCAGACTATAACCTTTGCAGACCGTACGATGTATGGTGTAAAGCAAAATTATAAATGGTATATTACAAACCTCATTGAGGAAATGGATATTCCGGGTGAGTGGTATATAGATAAAGCAGAAATGAAGCTGTACTATTTCCCGGCAGAGGATTTCGGAGCAAATTCAAAATTTGAAATTGCAGTTGAAACAACTCCGTTATTATACATCAATGGTGCATCAAATATCACCTTTGAAGGATTTGAAATTTTCGCAACACAGTCAGACGGTGTAAAGGCTGTAAATGTTGACGGAATTACAATAAAGAATTTCGATATTTCTCATGCAAGAAATCACGGAATTAACATAAGCGGAAATAACAACACAATTGACGGCAATGTAATTCACAACACCTACGATGCGGGTATCTATGTGGCACAGGGTGGTCACAGAATGTCGCTCACACCGTCGGGAAATGTTATATCCAACAACCATATATACAAAACAGGAACAGATGCGGCAAGCAACTGGAACGGCGGTATTTATGTGTGGAGAGATAATGTAGGAACACAAATCAAGAACAATCTTATCCATTCAATAAAGAATTACTCATATTCATTCGGCGGAAACGCAAATGTATTCAGCCATAACGAGGTATGGTCAGGTAACCGTGAAACTGCCGACACAATCCCTGTTTACTGCGGAAGAGACTGGAGTGAATACGGAAATAAAATTCTCTATAACTACATTCATGACTGCTACAACAAGGATACCGATATAGTTTACTGGAACTATGGACTTGCATCCGGTGACGACGCTCATGCAGGTACCATAATTGAGAATAATATTGTAAAGCTTGGTAAGCAGACAAGAACAGTTGCAATCGGCACAGGCAGCCGTGATAATGTTGTTAAAAACAATATCATGATTGGTGCTCAGTACGGAATTTATATGACTAACCCCAATCAATACATAAATGACTGGCTCAATACAGATGCTGACAACATAAAAACCATTATTGGAACACTGGAAAAATCCACATCTCTTGAAGAAGGCTATTCAACAACAGAGCCTTGGCTTGCAGCTTATCCGCAGATTTCAACAATTCGTGCTGATTTAGAGGCAAACAATGGTGCGTTCAGACCGAGAAATGATATAATTACAGGTAATATCAGTGTTAATGCCGATAATTATATAGAGGAAGAGTATTATCCGGCAGAGGACGGAAATGTTATTTCCAACAACCAGGAATTTGACAATTATGACATTTTTGAGGACCCCGATAATCACGATTACCGTATTACCAGTGAAGCAATGACAACCTATGGCTTTGATTCGGGAGTTATTAATAGAACAAACTTTGAGATGACCGATATCGGAATACAAAGTGAAATTTCCGCTCCGTCAACAGCATTTAAGCTGACCTGGCCGTATAACGGTACTGCAGTTGAGGGAAATGAGCTTGCACTTTCATGGACAGAGGCAGAATTTTCAGATGAATATTATGTAGAGGTTGCAACAGATGCTGATTTTAACACCATAGTATATGATGACACAACCCTTTACAACAGAATTTACCCTGAAGGCTTATCATCAGGTAACACATATTTCTGGAGAGTTACTGCTAAGAATTTGTCAAAGCAGATTGGAAACGAGTGGGGTAATTCAAACGGTGTGTACAGCTTTACCGTTGCAGAAGGTGATGTAGACGCATCTGCAAGCAGCTATAAGGTTACAGACGAGGCAACAGTTGTTAATCTTGATATCACAAACTACTCAGCTACAGCAGTAAGTGACGCAACTATGTACTTTGCCTTCTATGATGGTGATGACCTTGTAGGCGTTAAGACAAAGCCTTTGAGCCTTGCAACAGGAGCAACTCATGAGGAGGTAATATCATATACTGATTTAGAAGAATTTTCAGGAGTTAAGCTGCTTTTGTGGGATTCAGACCAGACACCGCTCATGGAGGTTGTCCGTCCTTATGAGAGACAGTATATAGTGGGCGAGGAGTATGAGTTTACTTCATTTGAAAGAAACGGTTCGGGTTGGACAAACAAATATTTCTGGGGAATATTATCTGACATCTGGAACACAAGCACAACAGGCGACAGTGCAGAGTTTACAATCACTGCACCAAGCTCAGGTAGCTATGACTTATATTATTATGTACAAACTCCGAAGAGCGGAGCCGCACTTGCATCATCTGCTTCAGTAGAGATTGAAACACTGGGTGGTATATCGGGTGGAAACTCATATACAACACAGATGAGTATGGACGTAACAGATACATATGTATATATAGGAAGATACACATTAACAGCGGCTGACAATACAGCATGGGGAACTGTTACAGTAACCAATTCAGTCGGTGACGGATGTCTGCCTGCAGTAAAGATGAAGGCTGTTAGAGTATATTAAATTGTAATTTAGGGGGCTGGTTAAATTTCCGCATCTCACCATTTTTTGCTCGGGGCGGTACACTCGTACAGCACCGCTCGCTGCAAAACGGCAATCTGCGAAAATTTTCCTCAGCCTGAGGACATTACGTCTTTTAATATAAATTACAATTTAGAAAAATAAATTTCGTAGAAGAAGGGAGAAAATGCATGAAGAATAAAATTATAAGTTTGATTTTGACATTTTCAATGCTTTTTCCGACCTTTTCTGTGGTGACAGCATTTGCGGCGGAGTCCTATAAGGACTCCAAAACCGCCGTAATTGAAATGTCACCCACAGGTATGGTCAGGGATAATATGAGCCTGAGGACTGCAATTGCAGGTGTTGAGAATGGGACAGAACACGTTATAGTAGAGGTGGACGGAGGAAAATATAACCTCTCACAGGGATTGGTTATAGACAGTACCATTCTCGGCAGCAAAAAGCTTACCATTAAGGCAAAGGACGGAGAAAAGCCTGAATTTACAGGCACAATTCCGGTTGACCTCACAAAATTCGAGGCAGTAACAGATAAATCTATACTTGCACGTCTTACACCAAGTGCCGCACCTTATATCGGTCAGATTGATTTGGGAGCACTTGGCTTTACAAAAAGACAGCTTGATTTTTTTCAGGAACACAAAAGTTGTATGTCTGCATTTCCATACGGAGTATTTTTGAATGACAAAAAGGAAATGCTTGCACGTTTTCCAAACTCCGGATATAACCGATTTGAGCATATTATAGATGGCGGCGGTGAGGCGCGTTATGGAACAAGACCGGGTGAAGGTGCAATATGGCAGGTTATGGAGTCCAATGTAAAAAGATGGGGACAGGCTGAGAACCCTTATCTTGAAGGCTTCTTCGGAGTTGAGTTTTTCAGTGAATGGGCTAAGATTGCCAATATTGATGCTGAAAAACAAATTTTAACGATGGATGACTGGACACAGTATGGTATTCATGGTGACCATAAGTGGGCAATAACAAACCTTGTTGAGGAAATTGATATTCCCGGTGAGTGGTATGTGGATTTAGATACATTGATTATGTATTACTATCCAAGATACCCCATTAATGTCGAAACAGATGTTTTGGAGATTTCTCTGCTTAAAGACACAATGCTTACATTAAATAATGTGGATAATGTAACAATTGACGGTATTACATTTAAGAACTCTGATGGTGATGGTATTAATGTATATAGCTGTTCAGATATTGATATTAAGAATTGTGAAATTGCAAATCTTACGGGACGTGGAATTCACCTTGATAAGGTCACTAAGATAAGAATTTCAGCAAATACTATCTACGAAACTCAGGATATAGGTATTTATCTTGAAACGGGCGGCGACAGAATGCTGCTTATCCCGAATGAATGTGTTATTTCAAACAATCACATTTACAGAACAGGTATGGGTGCTTCATCTAACTGGGACGGCGGTATCAGAATAGGTGCAAACACAATAGGAACAACAATTAATAATAACTTAATTCATGGTATTAAAAATTATTCGATTGCCTTTGGAGGTAATGATAATACTATTAAGTATAATGAAATATGGGCATGTAACCGTGAAAGTGCGGACTCAATGCCTGTATATAACGGCAGACACTTGAATGAGTACTGGACAAGAATTGAGTATAATTATGTTCATGATAATGTTAATATGACAGCTAATGCTTATGGAAATCACGGTCTTGCAACAGGTGACGATATGCAGTCAGGAACATTTGTTGAGCATAATATAATAAAAATGGGTAAATCAGGCGGAACAACCTGGGCAACCACAATGAACGGAAGAGACTCATCTGTAAGCTGGAACACTCTTGTTGATGCCACCTATGGTTTCTGGGTAAGAGACTCGGGAATGTATATTAAAGATATATTTAATGCAGGTGCAACCTATACTGATACTCTGCTCGGTACACTATATCAGCCATGGGACGGTCTGAAAGAAAACTTTGCACAAACCGATGCATGGGTTGCAAAATATCCACAGATTTCAACAATGCTGGAGGATATAAGAAAGGACGGCCCTGCATGGAGACCGAATAATTCTCAGATGATTCATAACGTAAGTGTTAATGCACCCCAGATTATTGAGGATGAGGGAATGAGAAAGTGGATAGACATCAGGGATAACTATGACTTAAATGATTACAGTATATTTGTTGATGCTGACAATCATGATTATCGTGTAACAAGGGAGGCTATGAAAAAGTATAACATGGACGAGGGAGTCTTAAATGAGGATAACTTCGACATGGACTGGATTGGTATTCAAAGAGATGTTTTTGATGTTGAAACTCCTGAAACTGAGTTTATGAAAACTTATCCCCAAAATGGTACTAAAAACCTTCAGAGAGAGGGACTTGAGCTTGTTTGGGAAAGGGCAACCTTTGCAGACCAGTATGAATATGTTGTTGCAACTGATCCTGAAATGAAAAACATTTTTGCAGAGGGTGTTACAATCAACAATTCAATAGTCCTTGAAAATCTTGAAAACGATAAGATTTATTACTGGGACGTAAAAGCAGTTAATATTTCAAAGCAGATTGGAAATGAGTGGGACAGCGTGGGAGACCCGTATGTGTTCACCACATCTAAGTTTGACGAGCTTGACAAAACAATCTTAAACGATACAATCGCTGATGCTGAGGAGCTTATAAAGACAATTGAAGAGGGTGAGGGCATAGGCGATTTCCAAAAGGGAACAATTGAGGATTTCGAGAAAGAAATAGGAGCTGCAAAGGAAGCGGCGGCAATCACCAAAGGTAGCTCAGAGCAGATTAACAGTGCTGTTGCAAGACTAAGAGACTCAATGAACTACCTTGAGGGTTATAAAATTAAGGGTTATACAGGTATTACGGCAGATGAGAATAAGTGGTCATTACTTTATGAGGCTGACGATACCGAGCTGAAGCTTGAAAACGGAGAGATAGGTGCAAGAGCAGCAAGAAATTCACTTGTTTATTCCGAGCCGATTCCCAATAACAGAGTTTTAAGATTTAAGCTTAAATCAGGGTATGGTGAAACATGGTATGCAATAGGCATAAAACAAAAAAATTCACAGGCTATGGCGTTCTCGGCGGCTGATACAGGCTATTGTATAGTTGTAAAGCCTGATATATTTGAATTGCAAAAATATAATCCTAAGGCAAAAACCACAGGTATTCTTCTGACTTATGAAAACAACGGTGTAATTCCTGAAAATGAATGGGTTGATATCGAGCTTGGAGCAGTGAATGTTCCCGGCGGTGTTGAGGTAAGACTTGTGGTTAATGACAAGGTGATATTTGATTATTACGACAAGGAAAACGCAAACTATGAGGAAGGTTATTTCACGATTATTCCCGAGTATACAGGTGGTGTAATGACCTACATTAAGCCGGCAGACAGCATCCCTGAGGATATATATAACGTTGACGAGAAGCTGTTTAATACGTACGTCGAAACAGTTGTTGAAAGCAAATATTACACAATAAACGGTGAGGAATACAGTGATGACGGAAGCTTTACCACAATGGTTGCTCCCGGCTATGAAAGCGAAACTGTTAAAGCATCAGAGGGCGGCTCGGCTAAATGGAATATAAAAACAGGCTATCGCTATTATCGTTTATATTACTGGCATACTCCTATTGAGAACGGAGATAAGAATGCAACTCTTATTTATAAAACTCCAATGGGTATAGGCGGCTCATTCCTGTTTGAAAAGAAAATTGACTTCTCAACGGGAACACCGGGCTGGCGAGAGATAGGCACTCTCATTGCCTCAAATGTCGATGCAAGAACCGGTGTAATTGATATTGCCCTGTGCGACAGCACCTGTTACCCTGTTTGCAAAGTCGCCGCCTTTTTTCAAAGAGGATTCAAATGCCATACGGCTGACAGGGTTACTTGCCTGTCCGGT
>JAFQNU010000026.1 GCA_017420825.1 Clostridia bacterium | reverse complement strand
TTGATATTTTTGGAATTGTGTGATATAATAGTCTCAAGATGAATAAGGAGTTGACAAAAGAGTGGACATAGTCCACTCTTTCGTATTGTTACTCTTAAATAAAAAAGAGGTGAAGGTTTTGGCAGGTGCAATTGAGCAAAAGGTTTTTGAGGTTGCAGACAATGTTGCCGAAAAGCTTGGGGTCTATGTTGTAGACGTCGAGTATAAAAAGGAGAACAAGGAGAGGTTTTTGAGAGTCTATATTGACAAGGAAGGCGGAGTCGGACTTGATGAGTGTGAAGAGTTCAGCAGAAGGTTTGACGAGGTCTTTGATGAAATGGATATTATAAGCGAGGCCTATACATTTGAGGTTTCATCTCCCGGAGCAGACAGGGTTTTAAAAACCGAACGTGAGTTTAACTATTATACAGGCAGACGTGTCGAGGTAAAGCTATATAAGGCAATTGACGGTAAAAAGGAATTTGACGGAATTTTAAAGGGTTACGAAAATAAAACAGCGATAATAACTGTCGATGAAGGGGATATAAGTGTTCCTGTTTCAGAAGCTGTGTATATCAGACTGTATTTTGAAATATAATTAATAAACCGAAAGGAAGAAAATCATGAGTGAAACAAAGGTAAGAAGAAAGACTAAAAAGAACGATTTTGATGAAGCTGCAGAGCTTTTGAGTGCGTTAAACGATTTGTGTAAGGAAAAAAATATAAATCCTGACTTTTTGTTGGATGCACTTGAGGTTGCATTGGTTACAGCCTATAAAAAGAACTTTGCATCAGCACAGAATGTTAAGGTTAATATTGATAAGACAACAGGACAGTTCAAGGTATATGCAGAAAAAGAGATTGTTGAAACAGTTGAGCCGGGAACAGAACAGTTGTACATTTCAGTAAAGGATGCCAAGAAGCTTACAGGCAAATACGAACTCGGTGATATTGTTGACATTGAGGTTACACCGAGAAACTTCGGAAGAGTTGCCGCAATGAATGCAAAACAGGTTATAACTCAGAAAATCCGTGAGGCTGAGAGAGAACAGGTTTACAGCAGCTCAACTAAGATATTAAATGATATAATTCCGGGAAGAATACGCAGAATTGACGAAGAAAACAGAGTATTTGTTGAGGTTGAAATAGAAAAAGAAGAAGGACTTGAAACAGTTGAAGCGCTCCTTCCTCTTAACGAAATACCAAAGAGTGAACAGCCTCCAAAACAGCATTATGCTCCTAATATGAGAATAATGGTTTATGTGAGTGAGGTAAGAGGTGGTAACAAGGGAACACAGGTGGTTGTTTCAAGAACACACCCTAATCTTGTTAAAAAGCTCTTTATCAGAGAGGTTCCTGAAATTGCAGACGGTCTTGTTGAAATTAAGAATATAGCAAGAGAAGCAGGTTCAAGAACAAAAATTGCAGTATGGTCACAGGATCCTGACGTTGACCCACAAGGCTCATGTATAGGAAGAAACGGTATCAGAGTAAATCAAATCAGTGATGAGTTAAGAGGCGAAAAGATTGATATCGTAAAATGGAGCGAGGACCCCGTCGAGTTGGTAACAGCCAGTCTTAGCCCATCAAGTGTACTTAGCGTTGAAATCAATGAAGAAGAGAAAATGGCAATTGTAACGGTTCCTGAAAATCAGCAGTCATTGGCTATCGGAAGTAAGGGACAGAATGTAAGACTTGCCGCAAAGCTTACAGGCTGGAAGATAGATATTAAAAAGCCTTCAGGCGCAGAGGATACGGCGGAGGAATAATGGCAGAGAAAAAAAAGCATGTACCGCAAAGAATGTGTGCAGGCTGCAGAGGTATGTTTGATAAAAATACGTTAATTCGTGTTGTGGCAGATGGTGATAAGGTAATAATTGACAAAAATCAAAATATCTTATCAAGAGGCGCATATGTATGCCGAAACAGTGAATGTATAGGTGTGGTACAGAAAAGAAGAGCTTTTAATAAGCTGATATGCAAAGCTGTTGACAATGGCTTTTATGAGGAGTTGACAGACTATGCAAAATGACAGAATATTATCAATGATAGGACTTGCAAAGAGGGCAGGAAAAATTACTGCCGGAGCACCTTTGTGTGAAAAGACAATCAAGTCCGGGAAATCAGAGCTTATAATAATTGCAAAGGATATATCGGAAAACGGAAGAAAATCCGTAACAGATGCCTGCAAGTATTACTCGGTCAGATATATAGAATATTCGGATATGAATGAACTCTCAACAGCAATTGGTGCAGAGGGAGTGAGAGTTGTGGTCTCTGTGAACGATAAGGGCTTTGCAGATGCTATATTAAGTAAATACGCCGATTTACAAATTGGAAGAAAGGGTGAATAGATATGGCAACATTAAAATTACAGGAAATTGCAAAAGAATTAACGGCTAACGGAAAAAAGGTTACCGGTAAAGAATTGATAGAAAAGCTTTCTAATTACGGAGTGGCGGTAAAATCAGGTTCAGCTATGGTTGAGGAGGAGGAGCTTGGTCTTATACTTGAAATTTACACTCAAGCCTTTGACATGGGTGATGAGCCGATAGTTAAGCCTGAGGGAGCTGTGAAAAAGGAAGAAAAGAAGGAAGAACCGAAACCGGAGGAACAGCCTAAGGAAGAAAAGAAGGCTGAACCAGAGAAGGAAGCACAGGCAGAAAAGAAAGAGGAAAAGAAGGCTCCTGAGAAAAAAGAGGATAAAAAGGCTAAAAAGAACGTAAAATATGAGAAAACACCTTCAAATAAGCCTAAACAGGAAAAAATCGAGCTTAAGTTTGTTTCAGATGAAAAGGAACAGATTAAGGTTTCTGACGATAATCAGAAGGTAAGATATGTTGATACAAGAACTTCAACCGTTGAGATTGAGAAAATTGAGTCAAGAGAGAGACTTGAGCACATGGTATCCGATG
>JAFQNU010000199.1 GCA_017420825.1 Clostridia bacterium | reverse complement strand
TGAGAACGAGCATAACCTTGTCGCCCTTCTTGATGCCGAGTGATTTGAAGTAGTTTGCTGTCTGGCATGAATAGTCCTTGATTTCCTTGAATGTAAATGTGCGGTCTGATTTATCGTCTGCAACGTAAATCATAGCAGTTTTATCGGGACATTTTTCAGCAAGTGCGTCAACTATATCGTATGCAAAGTTGAATTGTTCTTCATTATGGAAATTAACAGCAGTAAGCATACCCTGTTCGTTTGTCTGACATGAAACGAATTTATCTGCAACAGGATGTGAAATGCCTGCAAGGTCGAAATTTGTATGTGTGAATTCCTGAACCTGTTCGTGCATTTCTGCTTTTTCCTGTGAATCGTGAGGAGCCATAACCAAAGCATAGATTTCACAATCTTCGCCGCCGAGAGCAATTTCGTCATGAGGAGTTGAGCTGTCGTAGTAGATACAGTCGCCCTCATGGAGAATTTCTGTATGGCTTCCGATAACCATGCGCAGAGTGCCTTTGATAACGATATCCATTTCCTGACCTGCGTGGCTTGAAAGACGTCTTGGTCTGCTGAGAGCTTCTTCTGAATAAGGAATTACAACGTGGAAAGGCTCGGCAATTTTATTCTTGAATTTATGAGCAAGGCGGTTGTACGCAAAGCCTGTTCTGCGGACAATCGGCATACCCTTACCTTTTCTTGTGATTGTATAGCCTGTAAGCTCAGGGCTGTCACCCTCCATTAAGTCCGCGATATCTACGCCGAAAATGCCTGCACATTTATGAATAAAAGTGAAGCTGAAATCTGTTTCACCTTTTTCCATTTTTCTGTATTCTTCTTTGCTGAGACCTGTTTTTGCAGCCATTGTTTCAGAGGAAATACCCATATCCTGTCTGAGCGAACGAATACGCTGAGCGACCTCATGAATTTTCTGTTCGGTTGAATTCTGATTACCTGACATAATAAATAACTCCTTCCTGAATATTGGGGAAAGCTATATAAAACAAAAAAGCCGCCCCAAAGAAAAAACTTTGAGACGAGCTGTAAACCCGCGGTACCACTCAAATTGCGTGCAATTTTATTGCATCGCCACTTTCAGACTCGCCCGATTTTATTTAAAACGGGATAAGCCCTGTGCATTAACGCAGCCTCACGGAAAAACTTACTATTATATGTATATCATAAATTCGGTTTTTCAACTCTGAAGGGATGAGCAATGAAAACAGTTGCCGTCTTGCACCGAACCGACGGCTCTCTGAAAACATGTTAAACAAAGCCCTTGTCTTCGTCATCGTTATTTACGTTGTTATTATATCATTATGCTTGAAAAATGTCAATAGCTTTTAGAAAATTTAAAAAGAAAATTTTGCTTTTTGCTTGACAAACGACAGATAAGATGATATAATAAATTCGATAAATGCAATGAAGCAGAGCAGTAGGCGGATTTTTCACCGTTCAGAGAGATATCGGTTGGTGTGAGATATCGGGGGAATAATGCTGAACTCACTGTGGAGCAGCTGTATTGAAAATTCAAGTAAATACAGACGGGAACTCCCGTAACAGAGTTAGGGTGTGTTGGCACTCAAAGGTGCATCCGTGCAGGATGAAGAAGAGTGGTACCGCGGAAGAGGTTATGATATAAGAATTTCGGCTCTTTCGTCTCTTTAGTTGTCAAAGGATAACAATAAAGAGGCGAAGGGCTTTTTTGTTATTCCAAAACTCGATTGATACGAATAATCATCTGACAGAAAGGAATGTTTGAAAATGAAAATTAGTTTTTCAACACTTGCTTGTCCTGATTTTTCATGGACAGAAATCTATTCTATGGCAAAAGACGTAGGATTTAATGGTATTGAAATCAGAGGTATCGGTGAAGAGCTTAACACAGTAAAAGCAAAGCCTTTCAGAGCTGATAAAATTGACGATACTATTGCTAAGCTTAAAAAGCTCAAGCTTGAAATTCCATGTCTTTCATGCGGTGCGTGTCTTAAATTCGCTGATAAACATGATGAAAATACAGAGGAAATCAAACAGTATATCGAGCTTGCAGCTAAGCTTGAAACGCCTTATATAAGAATACTCGGCGACCTTACTCCCGAACCTGACGGAGAAGTTGATGATGCCTATGTTGCGTCTGTACTTAAAGAGATATGTGCTTTTGCAGAAGAAAAGGGTGTAACTTTACTTGTTGAAACAAACGGCGTTTATTCAGACACTATGCGTCTTAAAAAGCTCCTTGATTCAGTAGAAAGTAAGGCAGTAGGCGCATTATGGGATTTACATCATCCTTATCGTTATATGAATGAATCTGCCGCAGTTACAACAGAAAACCTCGGCGATTATATCAGATTTGTTCACGTTAAGGACTCTGCAATTGAGGACGGAAAGCTTGTTTATAAGCTTATGGGCGAAGGCGATATGCCGCTTCGTGAAATGTTTGCGGCTCTCCAGAAAATCGGATATACAGGCTATGTTTCACTTGAATGGGTAAAGAGATGGTCACAAAATCTCTATGCCGCAGGTATTGTGTTCCCACAGTTTGCACGTTATATGAAGCCTTATATCATTGCTGAAAAGAGCAAGCTTCAGGTTGATAACAGAGGAACAGGCTACTATCCATGGCCAAAGGAAACAATCATCAATGAAACATTCCCTGATGTAC
>JAFQNU010000198.1 GCA_017420825.1 Clostridia bacterium | reverse complement strand
AATAAACACAATATCGGGAAAGTTGTTTTCAACATATTCCAAAAATTCGAGACCATTCATTCCTGGCATGGTTATATCTGATATTATAACATCAACACAGTTATTTTGCAAGTATGAAACTGCGTCTTGTGAGTTATCAAAAATTTTGACAAGTTCAAAACCTGTACTTGATGATACTATTATCTTAGAAAGTATTTTTAAAGATAGTGATTCATCATCAACCAAAATCAGCTTGTACATTCCATTCGCCCTTTCTTTAGTAATGCTCGATAAGACAATAATAACATAAAAAAATCAAAAAAACAATATATAATTCAATGGAAAATTAAAACTGCAATAAAAAACACAAAAAATGCAATACACATAGCTATAATAACAAAAAACGCAATGTTTATGACAAAAATTGTCACTATAAATTGTGCAAAATTCATGATATAATTATGTCATAAAAATGAAATATAGTGAACACAGTCTGCGTATGTGTATACTATTTAGAAAAAAAGAGGGAGTGTTCAGATGAAAACGCAAATAAGTACAACCGGGGTTAGTGGAAAAGGAAGAAACAGGCGGCGAATGTTTGAGCTGTATTCGCTCGCATCAATACCATTGTTATTGGTGTTTGTATTTGCATACATACCTATGTTCGGAATTATAATTGCCTTTAAAAATTACAAATTTAATAAGGGTATCTTCGGAAGCGAATGGTGTGGCTTTGATAATTTTAAATTCCTGTTTGTGTCGGATGACTTTCCGATAGCTGTCAGAAACACGCTGATGATGAATTCAATATTTATAGTTGTAGGAATTTTAGCGGCCTTAACTGTGGCAGTATTATTATTTAACATCAAATCAAGGAATGCAACAAAGGTTTATCAGACAATATTAATTACACCAAACTTTTTGTCATGGGTTATCGTAGCATACATGGTATATGCATTGTTACAGCCATCATATGGAATCTTGAACGGAATACTGCAAAGTGTAGGACTTGCCGGGGTGGATTGGTATTCCGAGCCTGGCTACTGGCCTGTAATACTTACAATAACAAATATATGGAAGCATGTAGGTATGGACTCTGTTGTTTACTATGCTGCATTAATGGGTGTTGATGAGTCATTGCTTGAAGCGGCAGAGATAGATGGTGCATCAAGGTTCAGAAAGGTATATCATGTAATGATACCAACTATTGTTCCATTAATAATAATGCTTACTATATTAAAAATAGGTGGTATATTCAATGCGGATTTCGGACTGTTCTATCAGATTCCGAGAAATTTACCTGTGTTGTATGAGACAACAGATGTTGTTTCAACATTTGTATTCCGTGCAATGAGAGAGATAGGGGATATGGGAATGTCCTCGGCATCAGGATTATTACAGTCGGTGGTTGGATTTGTACTTGTAATAATTACAAACTATGCAAGTAAGAAGATAAATGAAGAGGGTTCATTATTCTAAAGAAGGGAGAAAATTAAAATGAAAAAGAAACAGAAATACATACCTCAGATTATTTTAAACATATTATTTATAGTTTTAAGTTCATTAATTATTCTTCCTTTCCTATTAGTGGTGGCGGTTTCATTATCTAATGAAAGAGATATTCTTGAATATGGATATAAGCTTATTCCTATGAACATTGACTTTGCGGCATATAAATATGTGTTTGATAATCCTACAACTATATTAAATGCGTATAAGGTAACAGCGATATTTTCAATTGTATCTATGGTACTGAGTGTGTTGTTTATGGCAATGATAGCATTTGTTTTATCAAAGAGGGATTTAAAGGGTAAAAGTCAGATGTCATTCTTTTTGTACTTTACAATGCTGTTTAACGGCGGACTTGTTCCGACTTATATACTAATAACACAATATCTTCATCTTGGTGATAATATATGGGTATATATTCTTCCGGGATTGATAAGTCCGTGGTATGTGTTCATGATGAGAACATTCTTTACAGGAATTCCGTATGAAATAACTGAGGCGGCAGTAATTGACGGCTCAAGCGAATACAGAATATTCCTTACAATAATTCTTCCGTTATCAAAGCCTGTTTTGGCAACGGTTGCATTATTTACATTCCTTGCAAAGTGGAATGACTGGAATACTTCAATGCTTTACATTAATAATTCAAAGCTGTTTTCATTGCAGTATATGCTTCAGAGAATACTTAAAAATATAGAACTTCTGCAGATGGATACAAGCAACTTGAATTTGTTAAAAGCATTATCGGAAATTCCATCTGAAACGGTTCGTATGGCGATGGCGGTTGTTGTTGCAGGACCGGTTCTTGTAGTGTTCCCGTTCTTTCAGAAATATTTTGTTAAGGGTTTAACTGTGGGAAGTGTTAAGGGATAATACTTTACGGTATTAAGATGCATAAGTGCATCTGAATATATAATTTTAATTTATGAAAGGAAAGAGAAAAATGAAAAAAATTACTAAAATCGCAGCTTTAGCATTGGCGGCTGTAATGAGCATAGGACTTAGCTCCTGCTCAAAGGGAAACTCAGATGAAATACCAACATTAAAATGGTATATGTTCGGAGAAACACCACAGGATTTGGCATCGGTTATGGAGGCTGCAAACGAGATACTTGTTCCGAAAATCGGAGCAAAGCTCAATATGGTATACATAGATGATGCGGCATACAGTGAGAGAATGAAGATGAATATGGCGAGTGGTGATGATTATGACCTTTGCTTTATCGGATATAACAATCCCTATGTAAATGCTGTTACAAACGGCGGATTGTATCCGATTAGTGAATACCTTGAGGATTGCCCGGCATTAACAGAGTCATTACCTGACTTTATATTAGAGTGCGGTAAATATCAGGGAGAAACATATGCAGTGGCAAATTATCAGATTGCAGCAACTGTACCTGCTATCTATATTTATAAGGATTTAGCAGATGAATATGGTTTAAAGGCCGATGAAGTAAAGGAATTAAGAGATTTGGAACCATTTTATGACTGGCTGAAGGAAAAGCATCCTGAGGTATATCCGTTCCGTACCGGCGGTGGCGGCGGAATAGGTGATACCGAGACAGAAGACGTTTCTATATCAAATGGTGTAGTATGGGATCATGAAACAGGAAAAGTTGAATTTGCATTTGACAGAGATAATACCCAGGCTGAAGCACTTCTTATGAGAGAATGGTATGAAAAGGGTTATATCAGACAGGATATTTCTCTTGTTACAGACCAGACAAGTGATGAAAAGGCAGGAAAATATGCATCATGGAGAGCTATCTGGAAGCCCGGTGCAGAGGCAGAGTATGAGGCTGTAAGAGGCAGACCTGTTATATGTATAAAGCTTGGAACAGGAAAAATTCAGGCAAAATCGCTCAGAGATACCATGATAGGTGTTGGAGCAAACACAAAGCATCCAGAGCTTGCAGTTAAGTTTATCGAGCAGATGAATACAAATAAAGACCTTTATAACCTGATTGCATTCGGCATAGAGGGTAAGCATTATGATTTGAATGAAGAAGGAAAAGTTGTTTACAGAGAAAACTCAGGTTATGAGCCGGGAAATACATGGAGATTTGGAAATCAGTTTAATGCACTTTTGTTAGAAGGACAGGAAGACGGAATATGGGAAGAAACAATTGCGTTTAACGAATCATCTGAAACAGATGCATTGTTCGGATTTACATTCAGCAATGAAAAGGTAAAAACAGAGGTTTCACAGATTTCACAGGTTATTCAAAAGCACCCTTCATTAAAGACAGGAGCAGAGCCAGTTGAAGCTTATTGGGATTCTATGATTCAGGAAATAAAGAATGCAGGTGTTGATAAGGTTATTGCTGAGGCACAGGCACAGGTTGATGAATTTTTAGCAACAAAATAATAACATGAAAGGAAAGTGACAGTGATGATTAAAAGAATTATATCTGCACTCTTGGTTGTTACATTTTCCACAGGTTGGGTAAATGTTCTTGCCGATAACGGTATGGGACAAAAGCTTGATGATGCTGTGGCAAAATGGAATAGCCAGAACAGGGGAACGGCTTACGAGATAAAAGAAATTGATAAGGAAACGAGAGAATACATTGAATCCTTACCATCAAATGTTGAATTGGAAATCTATAAAAGAGAAATCCCCGATCAGACAAAAAGTATGTTCAGATTGGAAGAAAAGGTAAAGGTGAGCGATGAGACTCTCCCATGGTACAAGGAGGGAACTCCGGAAGAGAAAAGAGCAGCATTTATCGAGAGAATAAAAATGGCAGATAATGTTAACTTTACAAATTATTCTGCCAGATATAAGGATTCTATCGGTACTGTATTGGGAAATTTCCTAGTGGGTGATGAGGAAAGCATCAAGAGGGGAAATCAGCTTATAATAGACGCATACGGAGATGATGAGTCTCTTTATTATCATTCGGGTGTGTCTGTTCCACCAATAGGAGATGGAACACTATACATTATATGGTATGATTTTCAGGATAAATTAACACCGGAGGCAAGAGATGCACTCTATCGTCAGATTGTAAGAGTCGGAAGATGTAATGTTGGCTTCTCACCATACGGAGCTTCCTTGCAGCAGGCATTTAACTGTTTTCACAATCAGGGTGTTCATGGCTTAGTTGAGGGATTGATGTATGCTCAGATTGCAGATGATGACAGAATGTTAAAGCGTATGGAGGATTATATTGACCGTTGTATTGCTCAGATTGCAGCATTCGGAGATGTTGGAGAACAAACATCACCCGGTTATGGCGGAGTTACATATGCAGGCGTGCAGATATGTTATTTATATGCAGAGGATGAAAGAATCAGGTCAAAGCTTGAGCTTTTGCTTGACTGGAATTCAATACAGATGGCAAATAATTTCCATTATCCTTCAAATTCTCAGGCAGGAGCATGGCACAGAGCCTACGGCACCCAGATGTTTACACATAACGATGGTCCGGATTACAGAACAATAATTAATATGGCTGCATATGAACCATTTTTCGCAGCACTTCAGGAATCAATAGGTTCAGGCTGGTGGATTACAAATGTTGCTCATCTTGACTTTTATTTCCCTGATTGGGCAAATAATCTTCTAAAGCAAAGACAGTATCCGTACAACGTAAAGTCAACTGTTCGTACCGATGATGAACCGGAACTGCTCGGCAGGCAATATGGTAACTTCTTTACAAAGGGTAAGAGAATTGATGAGCTTAATATCTATATGACGGAGGAGTATACCATAGGCGGAAGAGCACCAACCTGGTATAATGTTGGTATGTCTCAGCAGGATGTGGCATTCAGAGCTACATGGAGAAGAAACGGTGACGTAAGTGAGATAAAGGATGTTTCAGATATTGCTTATATGTGGCCTTTGTACACATATAACTATGATTTAGCAAACAATGATTATGCTAAGATTGCAAAAAATCACGGCTCATGGGATGTACCTAACGGCTGGGGTAAGGAATTTCCACTTGTTCACAAAAATAAAGCTATCGTTACCTGTTGGCCCGGACGTGTGGGGGATTACGGAAGCAAAACAGCAACTGCGCACTATGCACTTCCTATAGACTCATGGGAAAGCATGGGAGCAACGATGCTTATAACCGCTTATGATGAATTAAAGGGAATATGGTTTGGTGACAGATTTATAGAGGGTCAGGTGCAGGTTTTAAAAGCAGATGATGAAGAGGTAAGAATTAAGCTTGTAGGCGAGGGTGTTCCTGCAAGACTCAAGGGTGACGAGAAGATATATATTGAAGATTTTAATACTTATGTATGTCTGCAGCCTTTAAATGCAACAAGCTTAGGTAGAGAATATGATATTTCCTTCCTTGACTATGGAAATGAGCTAAGAAAGAGAGCATATATAGGTTCAAATGACCTTGATGTAGGACCTACTGTTTACTGGCATAATCCTATGTTAATCACCGCTTATAATTATTACGGTGAGGAAACAACACATACCTTTGAAGAAAGAGTAAGCCAGAGAAATGGTTTCATCGTTGAAATGGGCGAGAAAAAGGACTATGCAACAATTCAGGATTTTGCTTCACACATGGATACAACAAGCTTTGAAAGCTATGATGATGGTGAAGTATGGACTGTTAAATATAACAGTGGCGATGATAATATGGAATTAAATGTCAACATAATGAACATGGTTTTAGAGGAAAGCTATGTAAATGGTGAAGCAATACGTGGCGAACACTACGAGGAAACCCCTGAAATAAAACCTACATCAAGTAGCTCTGTGGATCCCGTAACAAATATTTCATATGGACAGTGGAACAGAATGGATTTCTTTGATTATCTTGATTACGAGCCGTTTAAAAATTCTGAAATGATAAGAACAGAAAATATGGTTCAGTCAACGAAGACAGAGTTTGCATTGGGTGATATAACTGTAGAAAATCCTGCAGGCTGCTCTTGTACAATTATTTATGAGCCATATGAGGATGAGTATATATTTATAAACTACACAGATAAAACAGCAAACTTTAAAATAACAACTCCCGATGGCATTATAAATATTGAAAACATGAATTACGGAAAAGTAATTTACAGACCGGGCGAGGAAGAAGAATTGGAAACAAAGGTTGTTCCGAGAATGACCTTGCTTGATACTAATGTAACGGTTACCGGGAAGGAGTAATTGACATGAAGAAAAGACTTATAAGTATTTTAACAGCGACTATGCTTGCACTCTCATCACTTAGTGCATTGGCAGATGAGCAGTATCTTTCTGAACCGTACACTGACGATTTTTCGAATGTAGCTGTTTCTAATGAAAACTGGAGTTATGCAGGTTCATTGGATGCAAGGGATACTACATTAATATCAGGTGTGGCAGCAGATAAGGTATGTGTTGATGGAGGTGTCCTGAAAGTAACCACAGCATCAGGTAGCAAGCATGCTGTGTTTAAAGTGTTTGAACAGCCGATTGATGGTAATGTGAAGATAACTATGAAGGTACAGTTTCCGTCAATTGGTGGCAATCCCATTTATATGCAAGGGTCCGGTGCAGTAAGTGCGACGGATACAAGAGCTATGATGCAATATGTAGCTTTCTGGCTTTCAGGTGGGAAATTGATGGTAGCATCACCGCATCATAATCCGAAGAATGGAGCAACAGTGCTGTATGAAGATGCACAATATTCTGCGGATAAGTGGTATGATATAACTTTAATGCTTTATGGTTCAGAAAAGAAGTATGGAATTAGCTTTAATGGAGGCACCGAGCATAAAGCTGATATATCATCTTATATGGGAAGATTTGGCGATAATGAACCTTATCTTGGCTTGTGTCGTATAGGATTTTTCCTATATGAAAACATTAGTTTGAATATAGATGACGTAAAGGTTGAAAGAGATATTCCGCTTGTTCTTAATTCGCAGAATATACAGGATGGTGCGGTAAATGTTTCAGCTGATACTGCAATAGAGCTTGGCTTTAATAAGCTACTATTAAATGCAAATACAATTACATTAAAGTACACTGATGAAAACAACATAGAGCAGACAGTTGAGTGCGATATTGATAGTAGTAGTAAAAAGGTTATAATCACACCAAAGGATAAGCTTTTATCACTTGAAACCTATACACTTACAATTCCGGCGTCGGTTGAAGCAAAGGATGGTAAGAAGTTAGGAGCTGACAAGACAATAACCTTTACAACACAGCTTGTTGATGATTTAGCAATAACAGATGCAGCATTTGATGGTAATACATTTACTGCAAAAATCAATAATGAATCATCAAATCCAATTACAGCAACCGCAAGGCTTGTAACATATAGGCTT
>JAFQNU010000197.1 GCA_017420825.1 Clostridia bacterium | reverse complement strand
TGCTTTCATATATTAAATCTCCTTGTCGTTTTTTGTTACAATGCTATTATTTACACAACAAGAAGATTTATACGAGCTTATCAAATTATTTAAAAAAAAGTTATAAAATGTCATAAAATAAAATTTAAAGCACCCATAAGGTGCTTTGAATTTTATTTTATTGAATCTATATCGTATGGTGTAATCTGATACACATAATAATTCAGCCAATTCGAGAACAGAAGATTTGCATGACTTCTCCATCTGACCATTGGTCCTTTTTTAGGGTCATCATCTTTGAAATAATGCTTAGGGATATTCGGATTTATTCCCTTATTTACATCTCTTTCGTATTCCTCGGCAAGAGTTGTCGGATCGTATTCAGAGTGTCCTGTCACAAATATCTGTCTGCCTTTTTTAGTAAACACAATATAGACTCCCGCCTCATCAGAGTGCGCAAGAATTTCAAGCTCCTTGACCTTTTTTATATCCTCGGCTCTTAGCTCGGTATATCTTGAATGAGGAGCATAAAATCTCTCATCAAATCCTCTTACAAGCTTTGACGTTTTTCTGTTTACCTTATGTAAAAATACACCCGAGCACTTCTCCTTCAGTGAATATTTAGGCACACCATAGTGATAATATAACCCGGCCTGCGCCGCCCAACATATATGGAAGGTTGAGGTTACATGAGTTTTTGACCACTCCATTATCTCCTTCAATTCCTCCCAGTAGTCTACCTCTTCAAAATCAAGATTTTCAACAGGCGCTCCTGTAATTATCATTCCGTCGTATTTTGAATGTTTAATTTCATCAAATGTTTTATAGAAGGATTGTAAATGCTCCTGCGAGGTATTCTTTGATTCGTGTGATTTCATTGTAATCAAGTCCGGTTCAACCTGCAATGGAGTATTACTCAATAATCTTAAAAGCTGTGTCTCTGTAGTGATTTTTGTGGGCATAAGATTTACTATCGCAATTTTAAGCGGACGTATATCCTGATGCATTGCCTTAGTTTCACTCATAACAAATATATTTTCATTTCTTAGCTGTCTTGTTGCAGGCAGTTTGTCTGTCACTTTAATAGGCACTGCTCCCAACCTCCTTTTAAATTTCCTTGCTTATCTGTAATCTTCGGGTCTTTTATCTATTAGCCCAAATTTATATAAAATCGCATCAACAATTCTCTCTGATGCATTTCCGTCACCATATGGATTTGCCGCTTTTGCCATTTTATTGTATGATTCCTCATTATCAAGTAAATCGCAAGCCATTTCAAATATAACCTCTTTGTCAACTCCTGCAATTTTAACAGTTCCTGCCTCAACAGCCTCAGGACGCTCTGTTTCCTTTCTCAAAACAAGTACAGGCTTTGCCAAAGACGGAGCCTCCTCCTGTATTCCGCCCGAATCGGTCATAATCATATAACTTCTTGCCATAAGATTATGCAATTCATCAACGTTAACAGGTTCAATCAGATGAACTCTATCATATTTTGAAAGAATTGAGAACACTGTTTCTCTTACAGCAGGATTTAAGTGTACAGGATATACAACCTCTATATCCTCATATTTCTCAACAAGCTGTGCAACCGCACTACAGATATTTTCAAGCGGCTTTCCAAGATTTTCACGTCTATGAGCAGTCATGGTGATAACACGCTTATTTTTATAATCTATTGTATTTAAAATTTCTGTTCCAAACACAAAATCCTCTTTAACAGTTGTTTTCATTGCATCAATTACAGTATTTCCTGTAATATAAATGCTATCAGGATTTACATTCTCTTTTAACAGATTTTCCTTATTTCTAACTGTCGGCGAAAAATTCATTTCCGCAATTCTTCCTGTCATACATCTGTTCATTTCCTCAGGAAATGGTGAGTATATATCATATGTTCTGAGTCCTGCCTCAACATGACCCACCGGAATTTGATTGTAAAATGCCGCCAATGCACCAACAAAGCTTGTTGTTGTATCTCCATGCACAAGCACAATATCAGGCTTTGCCTCTTTTAACACGGTATCAAGACCTTCAAGAACTCTGGCGGTAATTCCAACAAGCGTCTGTCTTTCCTTCATTATATCCAAATCATAATCAGGCTTTATTTTGAAGATTTCAAGCACCTGATCAAGCATCTGTCTATGTTGTGCTGTAACGCATACAATATCTTCAATCATTGGATTTTTCTTTAACTCAATAGCCAATGGTGCCATTTTTATAGCCTCAGGTCTTGTTCCAAATACTGTCATTACCTTAATTTTCTTCATTTTTTTCTTCCTCCTCCGGCTTTCTCAAACCTTTTTGTAATAGTCCGCCAACGAGTAACAAAACTAACACACACAATAATATCATAACCGCTCTTAATGTACCGCTCTCAGCAAGCACAATTGCACTTATTCCCAATATACCGCTTATAATATACAAAATAAATACTGTTTGTTTTTGTGAAAATCCCATATCAATCAATCTGTGGTGAAGATGTCCACGGTCTGCCTGCATAGGACTTTGACCCTTTAGTATTCGCCTTACCATCGCAAATATAGCATCAAACAATGGCAATCCCAAAATCAGCACAGGGACTGCAAAGGATATAATTGCATAGCTTTTAAACACTCCCTGAATAGTTACACAAGCAAGGATAAATCCTAAAAATGTCGAACCTGTATCACCCATAAATATTTTTGCCGGGTTAAAGTTATATGGCAAAAATCCGAAACATGCACCCATCAGTGCCGCTCCAATAACTGCCACCGAATACTCACCAAGTCTCGTTGCTATAAACGCAAGACTTACCGACATAATTGCCGAAACACCTGCCGCCAGTCCGTCTAGACCGTCTATAAAGTTAACTGCGTTAGTTATAAAAACGATCCATATAATAGAAATTATTACAGATACCCAGTTTGGTATTACGAGATATGATGCTTCAGAAAAAATATTAGGATTTGTAAACACCTGTATTTTTAAATCTCCTAATACAACTACTATTAATGCCGCTATAATCTGAATTAAAAACTTAGGCTTTGCATCAAGCGCCTTGATATCATCTACAATACCCATAACAGCAATTATGAATGCTCCAACAAGTATGGCAATCGATTGTTTTGTCATAATTCCAAAACACATCACAGAAACTATAAATCCAAATATTATAGCAAGTCCTCCGAGTCTTGGAATGGGGCGCTTATGCATTCTTCTGCCGTCCTTTGGTATATCAATAGCCTTCCACTTAAACGCAAGTCTCTCCACAATAGGAGTTGATGCAAAGGAAAAAATAAACGCTGTTATACATGCACCTAAAAGCAGTAACAATTCTTTTGTATACATAATAAATGTTCCCTTTCCCGATTACAGAATAAATCCAATCTTTTTATATACCTTATTAAGAGTTCTCTGTGCGATACGGTTTGCTCTCTCTGCTCCCTTAGTGTATATATCAATAAGATATGCCTTATCCTCTGACAA
This sequence comes from Clostridia bacterium, assembly GCA_017420825.1. GTDB lineage: Bacteria > Bacillota > Clostridia > UBA1381 > UBA1381 > RGIG1988. Next base: position 6,453 of record JAFQNU010000197.1, on the reverse strand, counting down.
CTCATCATATCTCTGTCTGATTGGTCTGATATGTTCAACAACCGCTTCAGCAACATCAGCCTTAAAATCTCCATATCCCTTTGACTGATACTCTGCCACAATACTGTCAATTGACCTGCCTGTAACAGCAGACATTATTGTAAGAAGGTTATTTACACCTGCTTTTGTGTCGTCATTTTCACGGTACTCAATGATACCCTCACTATCTGTCACAGCACTCTTTATTTTCTTTGCAATAACGTTAAAGTCATCAAGCATAGATATATATGCCTTAGGGTTTTCGTCTGATTTTGACATTTTCTTTGTCGGCTCTGCAAGGCTCATTACCTTTGCACCTGCCTTCGGCATAAAGCCTTCAGGAATTTTGAAAACATCACCATAAATACCATTAAATCTCTGTGCAATATTTCTTGTCAGTTCAATATGCTGCATCTGATCCTTTCCGACAGGAACAAGGTCTGCCTGATACAACAAAATGTCAGCCGCCATTAAAACAGGATAGGTGTATAAGCCTGCATTTACATTATCTGTATGCTTCTTACTCTTATCCTTAAATTGAGTCATTCTTGACAACTCACCTGTATATGTATAACAGTTAAGCACCCATGCAAGCTGTGCATGAGCAGGTACATGAGATTGAATGAAAAGAATATTTTCTTCAGGGTCAATTCCGCACGCAATATAGATTTTTAATAAATCAAGCGTTCTTTTTTTTAGCTCCTGCGGGTTTTGACGTACAGTTATCGAGTGCTCGTCAACAATTGAATAACAGCAATGATGGTCATTCTGTAAATCAACCCAATTTTTTATTGCTCCGAGGTAATTACCAAGAGTTATATTTCCCGACGGCTGTACCGCTGAGAATATTACTTTTTTATTATCTTCCATTATATTTCCTCCAAGGCTTCGCCTAATCTCTTAATTCCTTCTGTTATCTTCTCAATTGTTGCGGAAGAATAGTTAAGTCTGAATTTGTTAGATGGTTCGTTAATGTCAATCGCAAAGTTTGAACCCGGAACTATCGCAACCTTTTTCTCCAATGCTTTATCAACAAGAACTGAAATATCGGAAACATCGGGACATTCGCACCACATGAATATTCCACCCTCTGGAACTGTCCATTTTACTTTTCCTTTCGGGAAATACTCATCCATAGCTTCAAGCATGGCACTGCACTTTCTGCCATATAGTTCTCTGTTCTTTTCAATATACTCATCTATATCATACTTTTCCATAAACTCTACACACATCATCTGTGTTAAAACAGGAGTATGAACATCATTTACCTGCTTTAATATTTCTATTTTAGTAAGCAGCTCTTCTGCACCGATAATATAGCCAAGACGCATACCCGGTGATAGTATTTTAGAAAATGAACCTGCATATATAACTCTGCCCTCTGTATCAAGAGATTTTAAGGTTGGCACTTCTTCACCGCTAAATCTCAAATCACCATATGGGTTATCCTCAAGCACCAATACATCATACTTATTTGCAAGCTCAATAAGCTTTTGTCTTTTAGATAAGGGCATAGTTGTTCCTGTTGGGTTCTGGAATGTAGGAATAGTATAAATCATTTTTACGCCATCATTTTCAGCCAAAGCTTTCTCCAATGCCTCAATATTCATTCCGTCAGCCTCAACCTCAACACCTACAAGCTCACACTCGTATGTTCTGAAAGCATTTAAGCTACCGATAAAGCTTGGACTTTCAACAATTATCTTATCACCCTTATTGATAAGTGCCTTTGCTGTTAAGTCTATTCCCTGATTTGCCCCTGTCATAATAATGACAGAATCACCCTCTGTATATGCATCAACCTTTTTCGCTCTTTTTATTGCACATTCCTTCATAGCAGGCAAGCCGTCGGTTGTACCGTACTGCAATGCCTGTGCTGGCTTTTCTCTTAAAATCTTTTCTGATATTTTTGAAAGCTCCTCACCTGGAAATAACTCCGATGCAGGATTACCGCCTGCTAATGATATAATTTGCGGATCTGCCATTCTTTTAAACATTTCTCTGATAGCTGAGCCTTTCATTGGCTTTACTCTGTCAGAGTAAAATTTTGTATAATCCATTTTGTTATCCTTTCCAAAAACTGTAATTTATTCAGTTTAATTCTTAATTTTAGCCCATGAATCTTTCAATGCCACTGTCCTGTTAATTATAATATTTTCCTTTGTACTGTCTGTATCAACACAGAAATATCCCATTCTTAAGAATTGGAAGCTATCGCCAGGCTTAACATCTGCCAAGTTGCTCTCAAGCTTACAATTTTCCAAAACTTCAACCGATGAAGGATTCAGGTTTTCTGTAAAGCTTCCGACCTTACTCTCATCAGACGGATTTTCTACATTAAATAATCTGTCATAAAGTCTGATTGTTGCATCTACTGCATTTGTTGCACTTACCCAGTGAATAGTACCCTTAACCTTTCTTCCATCAGGAGAATCTCCGCCCTTTGTTTCAGGGTCATAGGTGCAATGAACCTCTGTGACCTTTCCGTTTTCATCCTTGACGCATGAGGTTGCTGTCACATAATACGCGCTCTTTAATCTTACCTCCTGTCCCGGTTTCAAACGGAAATATTTCTTTGGTGCGTCCTCCATAAAATCGTCCTCTTCTATGTAGAGAACCTTAGAGAACTCAACAGTTCTTTTTCCTGCTTCGGTATTTTCAGGATTTATTTCTACTTCAATCTGTTCAATCTTATCCTCTGGATAATTGTCAATTACAAGCTTTATAGGTCTTAAAACAGCCATTGCACGTGGAGCTTTCTTATTCAAATCCTCTCTCACACAATGCTCAAGCAAGCTAAAGTCAATTACACTGTTCGCCTTTGCAACACCTATTCTCTCACAAAAATCCTTAATCGCATCGGCAGTATAGCCTCTTCTTCTCATACCGCAAAGAGTTCCCATTCTCGGATCATCCCAGCCTGATACTATTCCGTCATTAACAAGCTTTAAACACTTTCTCTTACTTGTCAGAGTGTAGTTTAAGTTCATTCTTGCAAACTCAATCTGTCTTGACGGTTGTTCAAACCCAAGCTCCTTTAATACCCAATCATAAAGTGGTCTGTGGTCCTCAAACTCCAATGAACACAACGAATGTGTTACACCCTCAACAGTATCTGAAATCGGGTGTGCAAAATCATACATAGGATAAACACACCACTTATTACCTGTTCTGTGGTGCTCTGCGTGCAAAATTCTGTAAATAACAGGGTCTCTCATATTTAGATTTGGTGATGACATATCAATTTTAGCTCTTAACACCTTTTCCCCGTTTTCAAACTCACCCTTTGTCATCCTCTCAAATAAGTCGAGATTTTCCTCAATGCTTCTGTTTTTATAAGGGCTGTCCTTACCTGGTTCGGTAAGCGTTCCCCTGTACTCTCTTATTTCATCTGCACTCAAATCATCAACAAAGGCTTTTCCCATTTTTATAAGCTTTACAGCGCAATCATAGATTGCGTCAAAATAATCTGACGCATATAAAATCTTATCCCACTTAAATCCGAGCCACTCAATATCCTCCTTGATTGCATCAACGTACTCTGTGTCCTCCTTGGTGGGGTTTGTATCGTCAAGTCTTAAATTACAGGTACCGTTATACTTCATCGCTGTCGCAAAGTCTATGCAAATTGCTTTTGCATGACCTATGTGCAAATAGCCGTTAGGCTCAGGCGGAAATCTTGTCTGTACTCTTGTGTAGACTCCATCTGCCAAATCCTTATTTATTGCCTCATGTATAAAATTAGTGCTTACAAATTCTTCAGCCATTTATTTTTCCTCCTTCAGCGCAGAAATTGCCCTGTCAAATCTATCCATTGTTTCCTTCTCACCAAGCACCTGCAATATCTGATACAGGTCCGGGGTATTTCTTCTTCCTGTTGCCGCAACTCTTATAACCGAGCTTACATCTCCGACATGACCTTTAAATTCCTCAGGGTTTTTCTTATAGAATTTAGGTGCCTTTGCATAGCCGAGTGCTTCACTCATATCCCTTACTCTTGGGAACCAATCATCGGCTATATCGTTATGATTATATACCTTTTTATACTTCTGGAGAATTTCAATCATATCCTCTTTTGAAAGGTTTTCGGGAAAATCGTAAGCTTCGGGAGCATTAAAGAAGTATTCTGTATATGCGGGTGTGTCCTCCCACTTTGCTATATCCTTTCTCGGCTTTTCATTTCCTCTCTCTATTGCAAATATACTCTTTGAATAATCAGTATCTTTCATGAGCAGTTCATAAAAATCTTTGTTATATTCCTCTGCCCACGCCTTAACTCCTTCAAACACTTCATCTGTTGTAAGTTTTGAAATGTATGTCTTGCTGACGTCGGTAAGCTTAACCAAATCAAAAAGTGCTCCTGCTTTACTCATATGTGCAAAATCAAATTCAAATTCCTCCATAGGAGTGTCAGGATTTTCCATTCTCCACTGCTCATAATTCGAGTTTGCTATTGTATACAGATATTCCAGAACTGCCTTATTAGGATAACCCACCTCGTGGTAATAGCTTACCGCCGCCTCAGGGTCCTTTCTCTTTGAAAGCTTTCTCTTACCGCCTGTTTCTTCGTCCTCCTTCATTATAGGAGAAATGTGTGCGTAGCTTGGAGTTTCAAAACCGAGCACATCAAAAAGCTGTAAATGTATGGGTGCTGATGAAATCCACTCATCACCTCTTATAACATAGTTTGTACCCATTAAATGGTCGTCAATTGCGTGTGCAAAATGATATGTCGGAATACCGTCTGTTTTTAAAAGAACAATGTCCAATATATTTTCAGGCATCTCGATTGTACCCTTTATACCATCCTCAAAGGATATTCTTTTATTTTCATCTCCGGGAGATTTCAGTCTTAAAACATATGGCATACCATTTTTTATATTTTCTTCAATTTGCTCTAGAGTCAAATCCCGACACTTTGCATATTTTCCGTAGTAGCCCGGATTTTCCTTGTTCTTTTCCTGTTCCTCTCTTACAGCATTTAATTCCTCCGCAGAACAGAAGCACGGATAAGCAAGTCCCTTTTCTACTAAATCCTTACAATAGCTCTGATAAATTTTTGCTCTTTTACTTTGAATATAAGGAGCATAATCGCCAACTGACTCGGTTTCCGAAAGCATACCCTCATCAATTTTTATTCCAAAATCGGTAATACCTTTAACAATACCTGTTACACCGTTTTCAACCTCACGTTTTTTATCGGTGTCCTCTATTCTAAGGTAAAATACACCGTCTGTTGTGTGTGCCGCTCTTTCCGATACAAATGCCGCAAAAAGTCCGCCTATATGTAAAAATCCTGTCGGACTCGGTGCAAATCTTGTAACTCTTGCTCCCTGTGGTAAATCTCTTTTTTTATAGCTGTTCTCAATTTCCTCTTTTGTTTGTTCGATTTGTGGAAATAACAGCTCTGCAAGCTTTTTATTATCCATTTTCATACCTTACCTTTCAAAATATACAAAAATACTATTATATTATACCTCTTATCAAAAAAAATATCAACATCTTTTTTCAAAAATGTTGATATTTTTGTTATTTTTCATAAAGAATTAATATCTGTGCGACTATATGAGTTAATTTACACATTACAAACCCGCTTCAATTTTTCCGCACAATGAATTTATAATGGGCGTCATGCTTTCCTCCCAAAACATCACCTTAACATCATAACCCTTATATTCCTCTCCTGCATTGAAGGTTATATCTTTATTTTCTGTATCGATTTTTATATCCTCATCAAAAATTTTAACAAGCTTACCGCTCAAATCATATACTGCCGCCCACATTTTACATTCCTTTTCAACCTTGTCAAAATTCACCGAAATCAGAACTCTGCCTTCCTGATATACGTTGTTAACAGTGGCTGTTATTTTCTTGCTTTCTTTATAATTAAACTCCATATTCTGTGCATACACATAATTATTTATCTTGCAGTATTCCTCTTCCGTACCGGGATATAATATCTTTTCAAGTGTAAATAAATTTGTCCACTCCCCAAGCTCTTTAACCGATTTTGGTATATATATAGTTTTTAAGCTTGCATTAAAGAAATTAGCGATTATTATTTCCACACCCTCAGGTACAGCATAAAAACTATCCTTTCTGCCTCTCGGATATTCCACAAGCTCTGTTTTATTTTTGTTATACAAAACTCCGTCAACCGAACTGTAAGCTGTGTTATTTTCGTCTACATTAATCGCCTCAATAACAGGATTATCCTCATAAAATACGTCCATGCCTATGTTTTTAACCGACGCAGGAATGTTAAACTCTCTTACTGCATTGCATATAAATGCACAATCCTCGATTGTTTCAACACCGTCAGGAATAACAATGCTGTTAAGACTTTCACACAATGTAATTGCACACATTCCAATCGTTTTTACAGTGTTCGGGATAATGAACTCCGTTTCAGTCTTTTTAAAAGGATAATAAATA
>JAFQNU010000196.1 GCA_017420825.1 Clostridia bacterium | reverse complement strand
TGGTGGGAGTAACAGGGCTCGAACCTGTGACATCCTGCTTGTAAGGCAGACGCTCTCCCAGCTGAGCTATACTCCCATACCATATCGGTGGTCGGGATGACAGGATTCGAACCTGCGGCCCTCTGGTCCCAAACCAGATGCGCTACCAAGCTGCGCTACATCCCGTAATCCGAGCCGTCTCTTAACTGACGACTATGAGATTATAACACAATTTAATTCTGTCTGCAAAACTCAAAAATTATTAAAAATTAAAAATAATACGACTATCCTCTAAAATCCTCAATATTTCGCCTGTTTTCTCAAAATATCATATTTTTTATTATTTATTGAATATTTAATAACGCATATTAAAAAAATGATGCTTATTATGCCTGCAAGGCGGTAAAGCTTATCAACAATAAAAGAAAATTCAAACGCAGACAGCCCGAATGCAAGCATGAATGCACCAACCTTTACAATTCTGCTCTTTATTCTTATGTTTAATGTGTATCCGTTTGAAACGGCGGTAGTGAGCATTGAGAAGAATATTGCACTGCTGTAGAATAATCCGAGTAGTTTGGATTGTCTAAGACACACTGTAAGAAAGGGGAGCTGTCCTAAGGTAATCATTCCTGAATACAGGCAGAGGATATACCACATTACGGACATTATAACTATTAGTATAACTGCAGTAAACACTGATGATAACAGAATTGTATTTTTTGTACATTTTTTACCTAATATACATAACACTGCCGAGGTTGTTAAAATGTTGTAGCTTACATAGCTTAATCCGGAAGTAAAGGCATTATTATAAAGAGAGAATACTGCTATATTGCTCTCGCGAAAAATTAATATATACAGAGAACAGATGGCAATTGTACCTACAATTGAAATACATAAAATACTTTGTGATTTTACAAAAGTGTCATAACCTGAAAATATAATGGTTATGCTTAAAATAAGCATGAGAGCAGACGAGTATATTCTTTTAATTCCCCATAGTCCGAGACACATTTGAGAAAAGCCTGAAAGCATTGCGGAGAATACTAAAAGCATAAAGATATGAGCAAACACAGATAAAAAAACTGCCAGCTTTTTGCCTGTTATCATCTTTAAATAGCCTTCAAAATCACTGTTGGGAATGTCGGACGTGTGGGAAACAATTAAATACTGTAAAATGCCGAAAAGCACAGAACAAAAAACAATACCAAAAAAACCCCATGCTCCGTAGCGTGAGAAATAATAAAGTATTTCACTGCCCGAGGCAAAGCCTGCCCCGACAAGTGATGAAATAAACACACCCGATATTACAAAAGCTTTTTTCAAAAAAATCACCCTATGCAATATATGCACAGGGTGACAGGTTTATACTATCTTGATATATCAATAATTTTGTAAATCACTTCGCCGCCCGGTGTCATAACCGTAACGGTATCATCTTTTTTCTTGCCGGTAAGCGCCTTGCCGACAGGTGATTCAACAGAAAGCTTGTTATTCATTGGGTCAGCCTCGGTTGTGCCAACTATGAAATATTCAACCTCTTCTTCAAATTCCTCGTCCCAAAGCTTTACCCTTGCTCCCAGACCAACGGTGTCGTTGTCAATTTCGCTCTCATCAAGAACTCTTGCATATTTTAGCATTTGTTCAAGAACCTGAACTCTTTCCTCAACCTCAGCCTGTTCCTTCTTTGCCTCGTCATACTCGGCATTCTCGGACAAATCTCCAAAACCTCTCGCTATCTTTATTTTTTCGGAAACTTCCGGACGTCTCACTGTTTTTAAAAATTCAAGCTCGTCCTTTAATTTCTGCATTCCTTCGCCAGTAAGTATAATTTCCTTTTTTTCTGTCATGAAAAACATCCCCTCAAATTCGTATTTTTTGTGAAGCGAAAAATTATTGATATGATTCAATAGTATTCGTTTTGTATTACATGGATGCCACATAGCTATTAATTATATCACAAAATGATTAAAATGTCAAATAATTTTTTTGTGGCGTGGTATACTATTATATACATATGCACAATAAATTATGAAAGGATTGAGTGAAATTAACAAAAAAGAAATACAATCTGACTTTAAGAAGAGGTTTCCCGAATACTCTGACGGAGTACGTACCTTTGCAGTTGCAAATGACCTGACACTTTTTGGAAATGGGTTTGAAGGGAGTGAGAGAGAGTATTATTCTCTGCCGGTTTCCGTGAGAACCTATTTGAGCCTTGTAATGTGTGATGACGGCAAGTTCAGTTTTCAGCTTTCGGACAGCAATAACGAATACACATCTGCTACTGATGAGTTAACCATGTTTAAAGAGAAGGATTTTGAAGAAGAGATTTTTAAGACAATTTCACATAATAGAAAATCGTCAAATGGGGCAAAAATGCTTTTCAGCTTTGACGTTAATACAAAATCGTTTATGAAAAGTGCAGCATGTGTGAAAACTGCGTTTTCCCTTATAGGAGACGGAAAAATAGATGAGAGTGTTGATGACGGAGAGTGTAATTGGGAGTGTTTGTTAAGGGGACGAAAGAATTACCTGATTTCCCAAAAAGGAAATTATATTCCGCTTGATTTGTCGGGATATAAAATTATTTTTGCTATAACCGACTTTAAAAAGGAAAAGGGAAGTCTTATACAAAGACTTAATAAAATAGGTAATGATATTCCCGAAGAAGGATGTTTTTGTGATAGCACAGAAAAATATATTATAAATGAGCTTAACAGAATAAAAAAGCTCTCCGAAAAACCTAAAACGGAGGAAATACTCCAAATGCTTAAACAATCAGGGCTTGAATACTGCGAGGTTGTGCAAAAAAACTCCGAAATGTTAAAAAAGATGATGAAGGCGGCATATAACAGCGGATTGTGCTCGGCGGCAGTTCCTGCTATAAAATACAGTTCGTTGGTAGTGTTTGTTAAGGAAGAAAAGACAGACGAATTTATCAGTATTTTTTCTGAAAGCGGTCAGCTTGCCTCTGGCTCTCAGATAAGCTTCTGTATTACACAAAGTGAGAACAGCGGTGTGGAAGTCTGAATAAAATATCACATATTATTGCGGTGTATTATGTTTAATTTTAACAATTAAGAAAAAAACTATTGAATTTTTTTTAAAATTGGTTTATAATTAGCATATAATTTTTAAAAGCAATGATGGAGAGAAGTAACATAAGAAATCGTTTCAAGTGAGTACAGGATAGTGTGAACTGTATAACAGAGCTTATGCGAATAACACTCCGGAGCTGCAAGCTGAACGTTATAATATAATAAGTAGGTGCGTCGTGTGCCGCACGTTAGCCGGCAAGGTCTTGACAGAGGCTTATAAAGAGTGATTGGGGTAAAGCTCCGATAATATAGGTGGTACCGCGGGTTACAGCAGCTCGTCCTATAATAATAGGATAAGTATGCTGTTTTTTGTTTCAGGCTGGTTAAAATCGCCCATATTGCACGTTTAGCCTCACTTGTGTACAATGAGTACACGGCATTCGGCTATTTGCACAATCTGAACGATTTTTCCACAGCCTGTGGGCATTAATGTAATTTTAAGGGGGTTATTATTATGTTACAGATACCTGAAAACTATAAATGTACTCTTGATTTGAGACAGACACAAACAGCAATCAAAGTGATTAAGGACACCTTCCAGAAAACCTTGTCTGAGGCTTTAAATCTTGACAGAATAACGGCGCCGATTATTGTTCGTTCCGACTGCGGTATTAATGACGACTTAAACGGTGTTGAGCGTAAGGTTAATTTTAGTGTAAAAGAGTTAAATGAGGATAAGTGTGAGGTTGTCCAGTCACTTGCAAAGTGGAAAAGAATGGCATTACACAGATACGGCTATGCACCGGGTGAGGGTATATATACAGACATGAACGCAATCCGCAGAGATGATGATATGGATAATCTTCACTCAATATTTGTTGACCAGTGGGATTGGGAGAGAATTATAACAAAAGAGGACAGAAGTATCGAATTTTTGAAGGACACTGTTGTGAAAATAGCATCTGCAATTTATTATACTCTTTCAAAGGTAAAAGAAATCTATCCGCAAATTCCGACTGTAATCAGCGATGAGGTTTATTTTATAACCTCACAGGAGCTTGAGGATATGTATCCGAATTTATCAGCCAAGGAACGTGAGAATGCTGTTGTGAAAAAGTATAAAACAGTATTTTTAATGCAGATAGGTGCAAAATTAAAGAGCGGAGAAAAGCACGACGGAAGAGCGCCTGATTATGACGACTGGAAATTGAATGGCGACCTTCTTTACTGGAATGAGGTTCTTGGTTCAGCAATAGAAATATCATCAATGGGAATAAGAGTGGACGCAAAAGCTCTTGAGGAGCAATTAAAAATTTCAGGACATGAGGAGAGAAAGAAATTCAACTATCACAGTATGATTTTAAACAATGAACTACCTCTCACAATAGGCGGAGGAATAGGTCAGTCGAGATTATGTCTTTTATTGCTTGGTAAGGCTCATGTAGGCGAGGTTCAGGTTTCTGTGTGGGATGAAGAAATGATAAAAAAATGCAAAGAAAACGGAATTACACTTTTATAAGATAATAATTTGCAAAAAAACTTGATTTTTTATATAATATTTGATAAAATATGATGTATATTACAGGAAAGGTGCATGAATTATGAAAAATACTGAAAAAACTATGGATAAAATAGTGGCACTTTGCAAGGGCAGAGGCTACATATTCCCGGGAAGTGAAATTTACGGCGGACTTGCAAACACATGGGATTACGGTCCGTTGGGAGTAGAGTTTAAGAATAATGTAAAAAAAGCATGGTGGAAAAAATTTATTCAGGAGTCAAAGTATAATGTGGGTGTTGACTGTGCAATTTTAATGAATCCGCAAACATGGGTTGCATCAGGACATATCGGAGGATTTTCTGACCCGCTTATGGACTGTAAGGAGTGTAAGGCTCGTCACAGAGCTGATAAGCTTATTGAGGATTTTGCATTTTCTAAAGGCGAGAGCCTGACAGTTGACGGCTGGAGCAATGAGAAAATGGTTGAATATATCAAGGAGAACAATATTGTTTGTCCTGAGTGCGGTAAGCAGAACTTTACCGATATCCGTCAATTTAATCTTATGTTTAAAACCTTCCAGGGTGTAACAGAGGATTCTGCATCAACAGTTTATCTTCGTCCTGAAACAGCACAGGGTATATTTGTTAATTTTAAAAATGTTCAGAGAACTTCAAGAAAGAAAGTTCCGTTTGGTATAGGACAGGTCGGTAAATCATTCAGAAACGAGATTACACCGGGTAACTTCACATTCAGAACAAGAGAATTTGAGCAAATGGAGCTTGAATTTTTCTGTGCTCCGGGAACAGACCTTGAGTGGTTCTATTACTGGAAGGACTATTGCATGAACTTCCTGTTGTCTTTGGGTATGAGAGAGGAAAACCTGCGTTTTCGTGACCATTCTCCTGAAGAGCTTTCACACTATTCAAATGCAACATCAGATATTGAGTTTGTGTTCCCGTTCGGCTGGGGTGAGCTTTGGGGTATAGCAGACCGTACAGACTTCGACTTAAAGCAACACCAGACACATTCAGGCGAAAGCATGGAATACATTGACCCGATTACAAATGAAAGATATATTCCTTACTGCGTTGAGCCGTCACTTGGTGCTGATAGAGTTGCTCTGGCTTTCCTTGTTGAGGCATATGATGAAGAGGACTTAGGCGAGGGGGATTCAAGAGTTGTTATGCACCTGCACCCTGCTTTAGCACCTGTTAAGGCTTGTGTTCTTCCGCTTTCTAAGAAGCTTTCAGAGGGAGCAACAAAGGTGTATGAGGAGCTTTCAAAGAAATATAACTGTGAGTATGACGAGGCAGGCTCAATCGGTAAGCGTTACAGACGTCAGGACGAGATTGGAACACCTTGGTGTATTACCTACGATTTTGATTCTGAGACCGATGGCTCTGTAACAGTCCGTGACAGAGATACAATGGAACAGGTAAGAATTAAGATTGATGAGCTTGATAAGTTTATTGAGGAAAATCTCGAATTTTAAAAGAGGGGATTGATTTCAGATGAAAATAGTAAATGAATTTAAAACATTTATTGCAAAGGGAAATGTCATTGATATGGCAGTGGGTATCATAATCGGTACCGCATTTACTAAAATTGTAAATTCACTTGTTGCTGACATCATTACTCCTGCAATCAGTGTTATTGCAGGTAAGGTCAATGTTTCTGAGCTTGCATATAAGGTAAATGACGAGCTTGCTATTACATATGGTAACTTTTTACAGGCTATAATTGATTTTCTGATTATTGCAGTTGTTGTTTTTGCAATGGTTAAGACCATTAACACCACAAAAGCAAGATTTGAAAAGAAGGAGGAGGAAGCACCTGCAGAACCTCCAAAGCCAACTAAGGAAGAAGAATTATTGACAGAAATCAGAGATTTATTGAAAAATAAATAAGAATTTAATAAATTGTATTGACATTTCAATTTTGTTGTGATACAATTATCAAAAATTAAACAGTGGGGAGCTTTTAGAAAGGCTGAGAGGGAATTGTGAATTCCGACCCGAGAACCTGATACGGATAATGCCGGCGTAGGAATTATAATGATTTTTTGCGGAGATTTCGTGTTGGGATATCTCCGCTTTTTATTTGCTCGCCGGAAGGAGTTAATATTATGAAAAAAACAAAAAAACTGGCATTTTCGGCAATTATGATTGCACTCTCTGCGGTGCTTGTCATTGTGTCAAAGCTTATTCCGTCTGTATGGCTTCAGGGCGGTTCTGTAACACTTGCAAGTATGGTACCTATAATTTCAGTGTCGCTTGTGATAGGCACTAAGTGGGGATTGCTATCAGGATTTGTATTTTCACTTATTCAGATGATGACAGGCTTTTATCCGCCCCCTGCAAATAATGTTATAAGCTTTTTCCTTGTGATAATGCTTGATTATGTTCTTGCTTTTACACTTCTCGGAAGTGCTGACTTTTTTGCAAAGCTTATGCGTGGAAAAAGGTACGCAATACCTGTTTCGGGATTTGTTGTAACCTTTATACGTTATCTCTGTCATATCGCATCGGGCATATTAATCTGGCACGTATATGCAGGTGAACAGACTGTGCTTGCCTATGCTGTTACATATAATGGTACTTACATGATACCTGAAATCATTATAACAACAGTGGTGCTGTCCCTGATGTCAGGATTTATTATAAAGGGTAAAGAAAATTTCTGATAGCTCTTTACATAAGTCTTGTTTTGGTGTATAATTTAACCAAAATAATCGGAAATTCTTGTTTATGGAGAAAAACCGGTGTGCAAGGAGATATAAGAATGAAAAGATTAGAAGAGATTGATAAGAATTTTGCGGTAAATGTAAATGTAAATACAGAAAATGCCGTTTTTTATGACTGTACAAAACCGCCGTTTACACTATATGGAATAATACCGCCAAATGAAGAACACGATTATTTTGTAAGACTTGATACCGATGCTGCAAAGAAAACAAGTGAGGGTGTTGAAATTTTAAATCAGAAAACTGCAGGTGCAAGAGTTAGATTTAAGACAAATTCCTCATGCATTTATGTATATTCTCAAATGCATCTTGTGAATAATATGCCCCATTGTGCGTTTACGGGAAGCTCCGGCTTTGATTTATATGAGCACGAAAATGGAGAGGAAAGATTTTTAAAAGCGGTTATAATCCCTAACGCAGAAGATGGTGTTGTAACAACAGAAATAAAGCTTGAAGATGCGAAAATCAGGGACTTAACTCTTAATTTCCCATTATACAGCGGTGTAAAATCGTTGCACATAGGATTAGACAAGGACGCACAGCTTTTTGAGTGCGAGCCTTACGCTTATGAAAAGCCTATTGTATATTATGGTTCGTCAATCACACAGGGAGGATGTGCTTCAAGACCGGGAAATTCTTACCAGGCAATGATTTCAAGACGTTTTGACTGTAATTATGTGAATTTGGGCTTTTCGGGCTGTGCTAAGGCAGAGGACGCAATCGCAGAGTATATATCAGGACTTGACATGAGTATATTTGTCTATGATTATGACCATAATGCGCCTGATGCAGAGCATCTTGAAAAAACTCATGAGAAAATGTTCAATTTAATAAGAGAGAGAAATCCTGAATTGCCAATAATTATTGTTTCGGCACCTGTCCCAAAAACAACTCCAAATTGGGATAAGCGGTTTGAGGTAATTAAAAAGACATATGACAACGCAGTGAATAAGGGTGATAAAAATGTTTATCTCATTGATGGCAGAACAATCATGCACCCACTTGCAGGAGATAGCGGAACTGTTGATGGCTGTCACCCTAATGACCTTGGATTTTACTGTATGGCTCAGAAAATTGGAGATGTAATAGGAAAAATCCTTGAAAGCATGTAAAGAAAAAACCTGCTGTATCAATGAATGATACAGCAGGTTTGTTTTGTATAATTTTATATCTTATCTATTATTGTTGTTGCCGGTCATGCTGTTAACACCGTTTGAAATTCCTCTGCCTACATCCTTAACACCGTCAGCAACACCGTTTCCTACATCTCCTACTGCATCGGCAGCATCATCAACCATATTGTTTCCGTTGTCATTGGTTGTGTCCCCGTTGTTCATGTTGTCGGTTGTGTTTGTGTCAGGAGTTGGTGAAGCGTTGTTTCTGTCGTTGTTACTTGTGCCGCAGCCTGTAAGGAGCAGGAAAACCAAAACAGAAACCAATAAATACTTTACTTTATTCATATTCTTTTTTCCTTTCTGCCCACATTATGGGCAATCACCTGATTGGCGGCATCCAGGATATTGG
>JAFQNU010000195.1 GCA_017420825.1 Clostridia bacterium | reverse complement strand
TCAAATTTATCAGCTTTGATAGTTGCAGAAGCTGCTATAGTAGTACCTAATGAACAATATGTATGGAATTTTACCGATACAGGTAAAACATTAGATGATAGTTATGATGAAGAGCTTGAATATGAAGATATTTATGGCGCAAAGTTATATGATATTACCCTAACAGTAAAAGGTGGAGCGAAAAAAGCATCAGTCAAGGAAAATGGTACAACAGTTGCTTATACAGGTGCTTATATACAAGGTATAGAGGGTGTTGCAGTTAAATATACAACATCTAAAGATATTGTGTTTATAAAGACTACAAAAAATTGGTCAACAGGAACCTCTGCACCAGGCACAGATTTAAATAAAAATAAAATTGCTTACGCATGGGGAGCAGCAGAGAGTTCTGAATATATAAAACAAGACGATTTACTTTTAGTGACATGGACAATTTTTGCAGCAGACGGAACAGATATTACAGATATGACTTTAACTGCTCATGATGATGCAAAACCTTCAACTAAATTTGCGCAAGTGTGGGATGGTACAGATAAAGATGGTGCAGAAAATGTGTTTGCTCCTTCATCAACGATCGTTGGTTATCCTGCCGAGCAGAAAGTTAGCTATACAGCTGTTAGCACACTTGGTGCTGCTGCTCAGGAAGTGCTCGCAGCTAAGTTCCCTGGCAAAGCTTACTATGTAAAGGGAGACGTAATTGATTTCACAGCTCCTGCAACAGCTAAGTACTTATACGCTACTGATGGAACAAACGAAGCTAAGACAACTGCATCAATTCAGGCTCACTTGAATATTGGTGAAGGTGTTAGTGCAAAGATTATCCCTGTACTTGTAACTGCTGACGCTGAAGGTCCTGCAATTACATTCTCAGTGGTAGATTAATAGAAAGGTGGAGTAATAATTATGAAAATTTATGAAAAGCCAATGGCATTAATAGAAAAAATCGAAGTTGAAGACGTTATTACATCAAGCATCGTTTTAGAGGGAGATGCAAAAGCTGCATTTACATCAGATGCTGACACAAACGTTATCGTATTTGAGTGGTAAGATAACCCTAAAACTTCAAAGAGACCGCCGAGGCGGTCTCTTTTTTCTTGCAAAATTAATTAGTTTATGCTGATAAAGAAACGTTTTTTAAATTAAATTTTAACAATATTTGAATTGTTTTCTTTCGTTATTGACTTAGATAAAAATATATTATATAATGAATAAAAAGATATAATAGGCATGAATTATTCTTACTTGAAGTTTAACAGAAGATAAAAAAGGCTATAATTGAAAGGAATGATAAATATGAATTCTGCAAAAATTCTGATTGCTGATGATGACAGAAACATAATTGAATTATTAAGGCTATATATTGAAAAAGAAGGATACACCACAGTAACTGCAGCAAACGGCAAAGAAGCGATAGATACTTTTAACAAAACCAAGCCTGACCTTGTTGTTCTTGATGTTATGATGCCCGAGGCTGACGGCTGGCAGGTGTGCAAGGAAATAAGAAAAACAAGTGACACACCTATCATCATGCTGACAGCTAAAGGAGAAACCTTTGACAAGGTTTTAGGTTTGGAGCTTGGTGCAGATGATTATATGGTGAAACCGTTTGAAACTAAGGAGCTTATTGCAAGAATTAAAGCTGTTTTACGTCGTAGTGAGGTAAAAGAAAAGAATGACACGGAAGAAGTGGTATTTCAGAACCTTAGCGTAAATCTTGCAAATTATGAGCTTAAATTAAATGGTAACATCTTAGAAATTCCGCCGAAGGAGCTTGAGCTTTTGCACTATCTTGCATCAAATCCGAACAGGGTATTTACAAGAGAACAGCTTTTGGAAGAGGTTTGGGGCTTTGATTATTTCGGAGATTCAAGAACTGTTGATGTGCATATAAAAAGACTCAGAGAAAAGCTTGAGGGCATAGAAGGAAACTGGACTTTAAAAACCGTATGGGGAGTCGGATACAAATTTGAGGTGAGGTAATTGTTCAAGTCGGTCTTTACAAGACTTTTTTGGAATAATATTATGATGGTGCTTATTGCACTTCTTACTCTTTTGGCAACACTGATATTTCTTGTAAATGATTACATAACCGACAGTCAGTATGAAACTGACATGGAGGTTGCGGAAAATATTCAGTACCTTACAGTATATTTACAGATTGAAAATCCTGACTACAGAAATTATCCTATATATAACAGAATGTTGACACAGTATGCTGATTATGCTGAGTCGGATATAACGGTGGTAAACAGTGATGGTGAGGTGTATGCATCAACTATTGACACTCAACAGGTGCCAAAGGATTTTAATGCCAAAGTTTTAAGCGGTGAGACAATAAAGCTACACTCCAATTTTGGAGGAATATATGAAAAAAAGGTGTTTACTGTCGGAGTTCCGATAAGCTATCGTAACAGCATTGTCGGTGGTATATATTTTTGCACACAAATTCCTAATATTCGTGAAAGGCTCTACGATTATATATTCATGATGCTGATGGCAAGTCTTTTGGCTGTGATTGTTGGGTGTACGGTGACATATGTAATAGGTAGAAGAATTACAAACCCAATTAAAGAAATTAACAGGGGTGTTTTACAAATTGCATCGGGAAATTTCAAAAAAAGAATTCCTGTAACTAAAGACGAGATAGGTCAGCTTGCATCAAGCTTTAACTATATGGCAGACTCACTCGAAAGGCTTGATGATATGCGTTCGGGATTTATTTCTGATGTGTCGCACGAGTTACGAACACCTATGACCTCGATATCAGGCTTTGTAGGCGGTATTTTAGATGGTACTGTTCCGCCCGAAAAGGAAAGAGAATACTTACAGATTGTTTATGACGAGTCAAAAAGACTTGTCAAGCTTACAAATGATATGCTTGAAATGACTAAAATGCAGTCTTCAGGCTACAAGCTTGACATTACCGAATTTGATATTAATGAGCTGATAAGAACCTGTATAATTCAGCTTGGAAATAAAATAGACGACAAAAATCTTGAGCCTGAGGTTATTTTCAAACCTGAAAAAATAAATGTTCTTGCTGATAAGGACGCAATTAAGCGAGTGGTAATAAATATTATAGATAACGCAATAAAGTTCAGCTATGAAAATACAAAGGTTATTATTAAGACACAAATAGAGAACAAAAGAGTAGCTGTGAGTGTAGGTAATTTTGGTATTGGTATAAGTGAGGACGAAATGAAAAATCTGTTTGACAGATTTTATAAAACCGATAAATCAAGAAGTAAGGATAAAAAAGGTGCAGGACTGGGATTGTCATTAGCTAAAAACATAATCAATCTCCATAAACAAAAAATATGGGCGGAATGTATTGACGCTAAAGAAGGCAGTGATGTAAAATTCACGAAATTCACCTTTACCCTGCCGCTTGCATAAAATTTTGATGACAAAATCAACAAAAATAAAATATATAATGTAAAATCTGTTGAATAATTCCATATTTTAGTGTAAAATCAGAATATATGGAAAATGAGTAATAATTTTAATATATGAAAGGGAATAATAAATGTTAGGTAATTTGTTTGGCGGAGGTATATGGTTTCTGCTGTTTATCCCATTAAGGCTTATCGCATTGGTTGTGCATGAATATTCTCATGGCTTTGTTTCTGCAAAGCTTGGTGATCCTACTCCGAGAATAAGAGGAAGACTTACTCTAAATCCCCTTGCACATCTCGACCCCATGGGTACAATCCTTATGCTTTTGACAGGTTTTGGTTGGGCAAGACCTGTTGAGGTAAATCCGATGTACTATAAGGACAGAAAAAAAGGAATGGGATTGGTTGCTTTTGCAGGACCGCTGTCAAATTTTATTCTTGCTTTTGTGTCACTACTTTTGTACGGGATATTATATGTTATACTGTATAAATTGGGTGTTTCTTATACTGTAATTGATTTTTTCGGTCAGCTTTGTGTATATTCAGCACAGATTAATCTATGCTTTATGGTCTTTAATTTAATTCCTATACCACCGCTTGACGGTTCAAGAATTTTAGGAATGTTTATCAGCGACAGAGCCTACTACTCAATGCTTCAATATGAAAGATATTCAATGTTTCTCATTATGGCATTATCTCTTTCGGGAGCTTTATCAGGGATAATCGGAAGGGGTATAATGATACTATATGTACCTATGGTTAATCTTGTTAATTTTCTGATTATTTTGATTATATAATTTTAAGAAAAGGCAGTATATTGATGGATAAGGTTTTATACAAGCTTGAAAATTTTGAAGGACCTCTTGACCTGCTCCTTCATCTTATCACAAAGAATAAGGTCAGTATTTATGATATACCTATTGTTGAGATAACAGACCAGTACCTTGATGCGATTGCAGGGTTTGAAGAGTCTCAGCTTGACAATACAAGCGAATTTCTGGTGCTTGCGGCACAGCTTTTGTATATAAAATCCAAAATGCTTCTGCCAAAGGACGAGGAGGACGAGGAAGAGGAAGACCCGAGAGAGGACCTTGCAAGACGTCTTGCGGAGTATCAGAAGTTCAAGGAAGCGTCAATGGAATTGAGAAAGTCTGAATTTTTCTCAAGATATATGTTTTTTAAGGGTGAGGAGAGAATTGACTTCCCTATCCCGCAGTATGACAGAAAGCATGACACATCAGAGCTGTTAGATGCCTTTGGATTCATAATGCAAAGAAATATCAGAAAGGAAAAGCCAAAGAAAAAAGCATTTTTCGGAATAGTCGGCAGAGAAAAGGTTTCGGTTGACGATATGGTTGAAAAGGTGTGCAAGCTGCTGGCAAAAAAACGTGAGCTTAACTTTAAATCCATATTTAAGAAAACAGAATCAAAGCCTGAGCGGATTGCTACATTTTTAGCTGTTCTTGAAATGATTAAGCTAAACAAAATTGCGGCCGATTATGATGAGCTGAAAAGGGACTTTGTGATAAAATCGGTAAAGCAGACAAGCACGGTGAAAGGGGAAATATAATTGGATAATAATATAAACATACAATATGCAATTGAGAGTATACTTTTTGCCGCAGGACAGCCTGTAAAATGTGCCAAGCTTGCAGCTGTTTTGGATGTTGAGCTTGAGGCGGTAAAAGAGGCAGTAAAGATACTTTCTTACAATTATGATACCGAACAAAGAGGATTTAAAATTATAGAGATTGATGACGGTTATCAGCTTTGCTCACGTCCTGATTATTATAATTATATACAGGAAATAATAGGCGAACAAAGACGTCAGGCATTGTCAAATGCAGCTATGGAGGCCCTTGCTATAATTGCGTATAAACAGCCGATAACAAGAGGACAGGTTGAATACATAAGAGGAGTAAACAGCGATGGTGCTATAAACAGACTTCTCGAACGTGACCTCATTGAAGAAACAGGCAGACTTGACGCACCCGGACGCCCGATTTTATACTCTACTACATTGAACTTTTTGCGATGCTTCGGTTTAAAAAGCCCTAAGGACTTGCCTGAATTTGATTTAAGTCAGATTTCCAAGGAATATGAGCAGTATCAGCTCGATATTGACGGTGAACAGGAAGTAAAAGAGTCTGCCGATGAGATAGCAGAATAATTCCGGAGGCGAATATGACAGTTTATCTGATAATAGCAATACTGCTTATTGTAACTGCAATATTACTGTTTGCTCCGGCGGCACTTGATTTTTCGTTCGTCTGGAACGAGGAAATCAGACGGACAAGCATTAGTTTCAGATATCTATTTATCAAAAAAAATCTTGATAAACAAAAGTCTGAAAAGCCAAAAACAAAGAGCAAACACAAATATACCTTAGATGATGCAAAAAACGGAGTAAAACGGGCATACGACCTTTTTAATGTAATAAAATCTGATTTGGCAAAGCTTTTAAAGTATTCTAAAAGTAAACTGATTATTATAAAAACGCTTGATGTTAATGCAGATTTTGATACTCAGGATCCTATGAAAACAGGAATTTTAACGGGCGGTATAAACGGTGGCGCATATACGTTGATGTCCTTTATAGACCACCATATGAATTTGAAAAAATGGAGTATTAAAATAACTCCATTATTTGAAAACAGAGACTTTTTTGATATTAGAGTCGAGGGTATAATTGAAATAAAGATTGCACATATTATTGTTATACTTTTAAAATCTGTACCAATGCTGTTAAATATAAGAAAATTTTTAAAGAATAATAAAAAAGATGAAAGGAAGTAATTATTATGGCAAATCATCCTATTGAAGGCTTAATGGACACAATAATGACCAACATAAAGACAATGGTTGATGTTAACACCGTTGTGGGAACACCTGTTACAGGTCCTGACGGTACATTGATTATTCCTGTCTCAACCGTATCATACGGATTTGGAGTGGGTGGAAGTGAGTTTGAGAAAAAAAACCCGGGTAATGCAGGCTCTGAACCATTATTTGGCGGAGGCTACGGTGGCGGTGCAAATGTTAAGCCGATTGCATTTTTGGTTGTGTCGAACGGAAATATCAAGCTATTACCTGTGACACCTGAGACCTCCCCTGTTAATAAAATCATTGACATGGTTCCTGAGGTAATAGATAAGGTTAATTGTGCTGTTAGTGCCGTTGCGGATAAGATGAAGGAAAAAAAGTCGGATTGCAAATGTGATTGCAATGTTGATGTTGTCGATTAACACGAATAAACTGCTGTGTTCTTGATTGATACGGCAGTTTTTTGAGTTAGGGAGGGTGATGACGTGAAAAGATACGCTTTTTTGGACGTGATACGGAGTGTCGCTATAATAAACATGATTATATATCATGCAATATGGGATTTGGTATGTATTTTTGGTGTAAGGTTGCAGTGGTATAGCTCAAATACAGGGTACATATGGCAACAGTGCATTTGCTGGAACTTTATATTGCTGTCGGGATTTTGCTCTGTGATGGGAAAAAGAAGGCTAAAAAGGGGTGTAACGGTTTTCATTTGCGGATTGCTTGTGTCTGTGATAACACTTGTAGCCATGCCTGAGAATAGAATTATTTTTGGCATACTTACGCTGTTAGGCTCATGTATGCTTATAGCTTGCTTTGCAGAAAATGGTTTAAAAAGGATAAATCCATGGGTAGGAGTGTTTGTTTTATTTGCGTTATTTGTTCTTACAAAGAATATCGGAAACGGATTTTTCGGTGTCGGCAATATAGGTATAGAAATGCCTGAAGCCTTATATTCAAATTTGTTTAGTGCTTACATTGGATTTCCGCCTGCAGAATTTTATTCGACGGATTATTTCCCGATTATTCCATGGGCGTTCTTGTTCTTTACAGGATATTATTTAAACAAGCTCTTTTGCAGATATTCTCTCATGAAATATCTTGATACAAGGCACATTAAGGTGTTTGGTTTAATCAGCCGTAATTCGCTTATAATTTATATGCTTCATCAACCTGTAATTTATTTAATTTTAAAGGGATTGAGTTTTTAATAACCCAATCCCTTTGCTTTTAGTATTGCAGCAATTGTTTTTGCATCTTTAATTTCGTTTCTCATAACCATGTTGTATGCTTCATCTAAATCCATTGTAATAACATCAAGAAATTCGTCCTCATCAAGGTGTTGTTCCTTTTTTGTGAGCTTTGTTGCAAGGTATAAATAGATTACCTCGGAGCAGTAAGCAGGTGTTGGCAGAATTTCGCCCAATGATATGAAGCTTTCTGCGACATATCCTGCCTCTTCCAGCAGTTCTCTTTTTCCGCATTCTTCGGGATTTTCTCCCTTTTCAAGCTTTCCGGCGGGGATTTCCAGAGTCATACATGAGGCTCCGTAGCGGTATTGCTTAACAAGTGTAATCTTTCTGCTCTCATCAATTGCAAGAACTCCTACACCGCCGTTATGAAGTACGACATCCCGTTGTACCTGTGAGTTATCGCAAAGGAGTGCAATATCAGACCTCACACTAAAAACCCTGCCATCATAGATTGGTGTTGATTTAATGGTTTTTTCGGTCATAATATGCACTCCCTAAAATTAATTTTCTTTTCTTTTTTCAAGAAGATTTTTAATTCTTGTAACCGGCAATAAAAGCTGGCTCAATGTATCATCGTGGTTCAATGTGTTGATAAGAATTGAAATGTATTTTGACATATCAACATTGTAATACCATTCACGCTCTGATAATTCAGGTGTACGATAGATTAGGTTTGTTGTAAACACCTTTGTTATTTCGCCGTTTTTATAAGCTTCATCAAATTTTTCGAGTCCGTTGCAGAAAAGTCCGAAAGCGGTAAAGATAAATATTCTCTTTGCACCTTGTGCCTTTAACTTCTTTGCGATATCAAGAACAGATTCACCGCTTGAAATCATGTCATCAACTATCATTACATCCTTACCTGCAACATCACGTCCGAGATAAACGTGTGCTTCAATTGGGTTTTTACCGTCAACTACAACAGAATAATTTCTTCTCTTATAGAACATACCAAGATCGATTTCAAGAACTGATGAATAGTACATACATCTTGTCATTCCGCCCTCGTCAGGAGAAATAACGATTGTATCTTCTTTATCAAAGGATATATCGGGAACTGCTCTCGTAAGAGCTTTAATCATCTGATATGTGGTTTGAACATCGTCAAATCCGTGCAAAGGAATTGCATTCTGTACTCTTGCATCATGTGCATCAAATGTCAGAATGTTTGAAACACCCATAGATACAAGCTCCTGAAGTGCCAATGCACAGTCGAGTGATTCTCTTGAGGTTCTTCTGTGCTGTCTGCCCTCATAGAGCATAGGCATTACAACTGTAATTCTTCTTGCCTTACCGCTTGCAGCAGCAATAATTCTTTTTAAATCCTGATAGTGGTCGTCAGGACTCATGCGGTTTTCCTGCCCATACATCTGGTATGTAACCCCATGGTTGAACATATCGCAGATAATAAAAACATCATGACCTCTGATTGTTTCATTAATAACACCCTTTGCCTCACCTGTTCCGAAACGTGGGCATTTGATGTGTGCAATGTAGGTCTCAGTATCGTCATAATCCTTTCTGAACTGCTTTAAGTAGTAGTCAATTTTATTTGTTATTTCCTCGCAGCCCTTCATTCCGATAATAGTAAGTTTCCCGAAAGTCTTATCCATTGTTATCCTCCTTATGATATAAGCTTATTCTTCATATATATTTATACCACAAAATCTGTAAATTTTC